>CAZCAL010000101.1:0-1306 GCA_964496625.1 uncultured Verrucomicrobiaceae bacterium
CGCTGAAGGCTGTAGCGCTCGGATCGGCAGCCATTCAATCGGGCGAATCCGATTTGATTCTGGCTGGTGGAGTGGAATCCATGAGCCGAGCTCCACACTACGCGATGGATCTCCGGTGGGGCAAAAAGTTGGGGGATTCGACTCTTCAAGACTCGCTCTTTGTGGATGGTCTGGTCGATGCGATGCTCGGTATCGGGATGGGCGAAACGGCGGAGCGGATCGCCGATCTTCTGCGCATCACTCGCGAAGAGCAGGATGCCTTCGCTGCGGAGAGCCAGCGCCGGACTGCCGGTTCCCATGATACTTTTGCACGCGAGATCATCCCGATCAAAACACGCGAAGGGACGTTTGCAGTGGATGAGCATGGTCGGGCTGACACGACGGTGGAAAAACTCGCAGCGCTGAAGCCAGCCTTTCGCCCAGAGGGAACGGTCACACCCGGCAATGCCTCTGGGATCAACGACGGCACCGCGATGGTTTTGCTGGCTTCTGCACAGGCAGCTCAGAAGCACGAGTTGAAGCCCCGCGCGAAAATTGTTGCCAGCGCAGCCGTCGGTTGCGACCCTGCAACCATGGGACTGGGACCGGTCGGCGCGATCCGCAAGGTCTGCGCCCAAACAGGATGGCAACTAAATGAGGTAGATGCCATTGAGATCAACGAGGCTTTTGCGGTTCAAGCACTCGACTGCGCCCGAGAGCTGGGCCTCAGCGCAGATCGCCTGAATATGCGCGGTGGTGCCATCGCCCTTGGGCATCCCATTGGGGCAAGTGGAGCGCGAGTACTGGTAACGCTGCTGCACCTCATGGAAGATTTGGACCTTGAACGCGGCATTTGCAGCCTCTGCATCGGCGGCGGGATGGGCATCGCGATGGCCATCGAGAGGGTCTGACTCTTCGTTTCACATGCTCCCCGAACGCACCGTCTTCGTCCTCGGTCCGACCGCATCCGGCAAGTCGGCTGTGGCCTTGGCGCTTGCTGAGCAAGTGGGCGGGGAGATCGTCAACGCAGATGCTTTTCAGATGTATCGAGGCCTTGATGTGCTGACCGCGAAGCCATCAAGCTCAGACCTGCAACGCGTGCCGCATCACCTCTACAGTTGCCTGGACCCCGGCGAACACTGCGACGCACAAAAGTATCGCGATCTCGCTCTGCCGGTAATTCAAGAGATCGCGGCACGCGGGGCCGTGCCAATCGTCGTTGGCGGATCGGGGCTCTATGTGAAGGCGGTCACTCATGGATTAGCACCCCTTCCCCCTGCGAATGCTGCCCTGCGGGCACGATTGGCACAGCTAACCCTCGTAGAGC
>CAZCAL010000101.1:1316-9305 GCA_964496625.1 uncultured Verrucomicrobiaceae bacterium
CTGCAACGGGACCCCGTCGCCGCAGAAACCGTCAATCTGCTGAATCCCCGTTACGTCGAGCGTGCGCTGGAAATCTGTATCCTCACTGGGCAACCTCAATCGTCACTTCGGCGCTCCTTCGCAGAAACCGCACCGCAACGAAACGGAGTATCGCTGACGTGGGATCGCGAGACCCTCTACCAGCGCATTAATCAACGGGTGGTGGCGATGTTTGCATCCGGCATCATTGATGAAGTCAGATCCCTCCGCACCGAAACAGACGGCGTTGCTAGAGCGATCGGTGTCAAAGAAGTGAGGGCGCTATTGGCGGGTGAAATCGATGATGCCACCGCGCTCGCTGCGATCCAGCAGGCGACGCGTCGGTATGCGAAACGGCAGGGCACTTGGTTCCGTCGGGAGCATTGGCTGCAAACGATTTGCCTGAGTCCAGAAACAACGCCAGAATCCACCATTGCCGCCATTTTGAATCTCTTCCCATGCCTGAGCCAACCAACCACCAACCCCTAAATGTTCACGTCAATCTGGGCTCACGAAGCTACCATGTTCGTGTGGGGGCCGGTCTGATCCAAACGGCGGGGATCGAGGCGCAGACTGTCTTGCCAGGGAGAAATCATGCAGTACTTCTGACGGACTCAAACGTCGGCCCACTTTACGCAAAGACCGTCAGACAGAGCCTGGAAAGCGTTGGAATCAAGGTAGATGTCGTCACCGTTCCCTCTGGTGAAGCATCAAAGTCTATGCAGATCTCCCAAGAGGTGTGTAGCGCAATGGCCGCCGCCCGACTGGATCGCAAAGGTTTTCTCGTCGCACTCGGTGGAGGCGTGATCGGTGACCTGGGTGGATTTTGTGCTGCCATCTACCAACGCGGTATCCCCTTCATGCAAATCCCGACCTCAGTGCTGGCGCAGGTCGATAGCTCCGTCGGCGGGAAGACAGGTGTGAATTTGCCCGAAGCAAAGAACATGGTGGGCTGCTTCCATCAGCCTGCGATCGTGCTCGCAGATACCGACACCCTCGATTCGTTGCCAAAACGGGAATGGAACGAGGGCTTTGCAGAAATCATCAAGCACGCTGGCATTCGCGATGCAGCGATGTTTGACGAAATCGAAAAGGTCGCCGCAGGGACAGGCGATCTTCCGGCACTCATCCACCGCAATGTCGCCATCAAAGCGCGAGTGGTCGAAGCCGACGAAACAGAAACACTCGGCATCCGTGCGCTGCTGAATTTTGGCCACACCATCGGCCATGCCATCGAGGCGGCGGCAGGTTACGGAGGCATGTTGCATGGTGAAGCGATCTCGCTGGGACTGCGTGCGGCCACCTGGTTATCGGTGCAAAAGTCTGGCCTTCCCACCGCAGCTGCGGATCGACTCCTCCAGTGTTTGGCCGCATTCGACCTGCCGCTCCAGTTGCCGGAAGGCTTCGACGCGAGCACGTTGATGGAGATCGCAGCCAAGGACAAAAAATTTGAGCAAGGATCCATTCGTTTCGTGCTGTTAAATGCGCTTGGCGATTCTTATGTTAGCCGGGACATCACAAGCCATGACATGGAGGCTGCGATCCTTCATTTGCAGGAGCCGATTTGATGGTGCATACTGCTATTCACCATGCGACGCATCCGCCATGCAGTTGATGATGATCTCCCGCGGATCGTGGAGATTTACAATGCCTCTATTCCAGGACGATTGGCTACCGCAGACACCAATCCGGTGACCGTCGAAAGCCGCATTGGTTGGTTTGCATCGCACACCCCGAACAAGCATCCAATTTGGGTTCTAGAGCGCAATGAGGAGGTGATCGGCTGGATCAGCCTTCGAGCGTTTTACGGTCGCCCAGCTTACTACGCCACAGCGGAAGTCAGCATCTACATGGATCCAGCGCACGCTGGTAAGGGCCACGCACGCTACCTACTTGAGGAGATGCAGAACGCTTGCCCGCAAATGGGGGTGCACAACTTGTTGGCCTTTGTGTTTGGCCATAATGATCCAAGTCTCCGAGTTTTTGAGCGCTGTGGTTTTGAAAAGTGGGGCCATTTCCCCGAAATAGCCGACTTGGATGGCACTTGGCGAGACCTGGTCATCCTTGGAAAAAAATTACCGCTCATTGATTGAGCCGCAACACGCAGACACAAAGAAGCCGCCAGGAGTGCTGGCGGCTTCAAAGGGACGAAGCTCTTATTTGTAGGAGCGGCTGCCCATATCAACCATCGGCGCAGGAGCCTGCTGAGGAGCGCTGCTCTTGCAGGAAGTGAAGCCGGAGATGACGGAGATTGCAGCGATTGCAAGGAGGATCGATTTCATGTGTGGGTATCGGTGTGGGTTATGTGGTTAACAATGCATCCCCACTTCAGATGAAAGAAGAAGTTCAGCATTGTGAGAATAACAAGAAATTCAGTGGCTGCAAATGATCAATCTATTTTGTGAAGCAAAATATTCACCCACCCCGGCAAATTCACTGCCAGCTTGGTTCAAATCCTTGCCCCCCTGTAAGCAAGTTTAATGCCTCTCCGGCTAAGAAAAGTGATCCCGCCACAAGCGAGGGCAGCGCCAAATCCTCAAGGCACTGCAATGCCGTCGGCAATGTTTTGTGCACGCGAATTCGGCGGCCAGTATCCCTGAGTCGCCCCTCCATTTCTTGCGGATTGATCGCCCTGGGCGATTGAAACGGTGCGACATGCCACTCAGCACAGATCGGGGTAAGCGCAGTCAAAATGCCATCAAGGTCCTTGCCGTGCACGACACCGAGAAGAATATGGGCTTGTTGGTCGGCAAAGACCTCGCGCCATGTCTTGGCCAGTGCCCTCGCAGAGTCGGTATTGTGAGCTCCATCTATGACAAGCTTCCCCTCCACGCCAAAGCGTTGGAACCGACCAGGCCAATAGGCTCGCCCCAGTGCCAGCGCGCACAGGTCGTCACCGACCTCTACGCCAACCGCTCGCACAGCCGCGACTGCTAGCGCGGCATTTTGGCGCTGATGCTCACCGGGCAGCGAGGGTTGACTAATTTGCCATGGCTTACTCACCTCGACAAAATCCGCACCTTCCAATGCCGCCACATCTCGAAGCACCCCAAGCACCTCTGGCTTCTGCCAACCGGTGACCACGGGAATACCAGATTTGATAATTCCCGCCTTTTCCCCCGCAATCTGGGTGAGCGTATCCCCAAGAACCTCGGTGTGATCCATTCCGATTGAAGTGATGACACTCACGACGGGATGAACGACGTTCGTAGCATCCATGCGCCCGCCGAGCCCGGTCTCCAGCACCACATAGTGGACTTTTCGTTGGCGAAACCAGTCCAGCGCCAAAGCGAGGGTGATCTCAAAAAAGGTCGGGTGGGGATCCCAGCATTCAATGACCGATCTGATCCGACTGAGACCTTCCGCGATCTCTGCACCTGAAATCATGCGTGACCCATCGCGGATACGCTCATTAAAACGCACCAAATGGGGTGAAGTAAATATCCCTGCGGTATAGCCTGCAGTGGTCAGCAACTGATGTGCAAAGGCGCAAACCGACCCCTTTCCATTGGTGCCCGCGACGTGAATGAACCGTTGAGATTGCCCCGGCAGATCCATCGCCAAGAGCAACTTTCTGACATTATCGAGCCCAAGTTTGACACCAAACATCTGGGTCTCATAAAGCCACTGGAGGGCTGCATGATCGTCGGTGAAAGAAAGTGTTTCAGGCATTGCAGAGACGGCGCTTCAGAGGTGTGCCGCATTCCGACACGGATGCAAGGAACGAGCGTGACGAATATCGCATTTCCAGGCACCATACGACCAGCAAATTGGCAACTGAACTCAACGAAACACCTTCTCGCCACTTTCCCCTTGCTCCATGCCCCCACTCTGACGGATACTGTGGTAGTAGCGCGCAAAAACAAACACAGTCCCCTCCATCACCTCAATATGTCACGCAAACTCAGCCACATAGCCCCCGATTGGTGGGATTACACCACCCTCGACGATGACCTCATTAATGATGCGGCACGTTTGACGGAAAGGGATCTGAGACAGCTGACCCGACCAGGCTTTAAGGTGGTCATGTATGATACGTTGGAGGATTTTTACCTCGCTGAAGCGCTAGAATACATCCACGCGTGGAAGCAGTCCACGGCAGACAATCCTACCGGCATTTGCGGTCCCATCGGACCCACAGAGCAACTGCCGTTGGTCGCCCGACTGGTCAATGATCTGGGAATCTCCCTCAAGGAGGCACATTTCTGGGGTATGGACGAATGGTATGATCCAGAGACTCAGAAGGAAGTTTCCATTGAGCATCCGCTTTCGTTTGAAAAGGCTGATCGCGAGCTTTGCTTCAACCGCATCCAGAAGCGTCTCGTCATGCCAGACGCTCACCTTCATTTCCCCAAGGCAGACGTGGCGGAGTACACAAAGAGTTGGCAGTCCGGCGTCCGTTGTATCGTCATGCAGGGCGGTCAGGGCGATATCAAACATTGGGCGTTCAATGACCCCTTGAAACGCACCGGTAAATACAAAAATGAGCCCCCTTCCCCTGCGGAGTATCGCAAATTGGCGACCCGCGTCGTAGATCTTCACCCGATTACTCTTGCCCAAAATGCTCGCACCTCCGGGGGTGGCAACATCACGATGGTGCCCAAAATGGCAATCACTGTAGGACCAAAGGAAACGTGGATGGCGGAGAAGGTGTCCATCTGGCAAGCAGGAATGCATGATAATCCACTCGGACAGCGCCTCACTGCGCTGATGATTTCCAAACGTCTCGCCGATGCCTCGGTTCCAATGTCATTGCTCGCAGATCACCCAAACGTCCAGTTTAACTACTTCCGCAGTGGTCTCGGCTCTTGCGAAGTGGAGATGCACTGACGCCCCCACCCAAGTCTCGACTGGTTCTCCTGATGCTCCAGACTCTCGACGTCGCGTTAGGTCTCGCTTTCATCTTCATGCTCTTCAGCGTGTTGGTGTCAACGTTGAGTGAGCTGATCTTGTCCCGTCTTAACATGCGGGGCAAGACTTTGTGGAAGGCGATTTCCAACATGCTGCCCGATTCCGCTGAACACGGGAAGGCCGCACCACTTGGAGCCTTTCTGAAACATCCTCTGATGTCAGTCATGCATCAGCAGCGCGGCACTGGCCCACAGGATGACGCACGGCGGAATTTTCCCAGTTACATGCCATCCTGGCAGTTCGGTCAGATTTTGATGGATGTGCTGGAGGGCCAAGGGGCGGAAGCAAAAAAGGGAGAAACGAGGTGGGAGCAGATTCAAGCTGGCATCGACCGCCTTCAAGGGCCTTCCCGAGGTGTGTTACAGGCTCTATCACGAGATGCTGATCGTGGGCTCCTGCCTGGACAAGACCCACTCACGGTGTTTCAAGCACGACTTAACCAATGGTATGACTCATCGATGGATCGCACCAGCGGCTGGTATAAGCGGCTCGTTCAAGCAGTCAATTTCTTCATCGGTCTGGTCCTAGCCATTGCCTGCAATCTCAATACAATCGAGATTGTGCGTGGCCTATCGATGGATGCAAAATTGCGCCAAAGCTTTGTTCAGCACGCCGTCAACGCCGTGGAAAAAGCTTCCGAACAAGCGGCCACAGCCACCGCGAATACATCTGAAAGCAAAATCGAAGCGCGGCAAGACGTGAATGACGCCCTTGATGAGATCGCTCAGGCCGGGTTTCCCATTGGATGGAATCGACAAACCGCTGCCGCTTGGCTGACCAATCCCGTGACGCTATTCTTCTCCAGCATCCTAGGATGGCTGATGGCTGCCGTTGCCGCCGCCTTAGGGGCTCAGTTTTGGTTTGATGTGATGAAGCGCTTGGTGGATCTGCGCGGCAGCGGAGTGAAACCACAGCAGTCCAACACACCAAACGACAATATTGGAGCCATCCCACTGCCCCCAGCCGGCTACATTGCCGATGGTGAAGAACCCTCCCTGCCATGATTGGTCCTGCCAAACCAGAACTTTCACCCGTTCCGAAGACTTGGGACCTACCTGAAGCCATTCGAGGCCGACTGGGGCACGAGGCGGGGTCACAGCGGGCGATGTATGAGGATGGCCATCTGCTCGTCATCCTTCACCATCTGCCAGGACCAGACGATCATGATCGTAAGGCGGCCCTTTTTTGGCGCAATCAAGATGGAGAATGGCGAAGCACCGAAGGTAAAGGCAAAGGACCGGTGGCCCTCCAGGACCATCTCGATCACAATGACGAGTTCCTTGAAAAATTGGAAAAGGATGAAATCGCCGCATCGACGGCGCTGGCATATCATCAACTGCTGGAGGCGGTGCCGCCCGTTTTGCGGACCGCTAGAGGCACCCACCGGGCGCTGCAACAGGCTCGTGACTTCATCAAATCTGACCGAGCAATCATTAGCTTCCGAGATCAGGCTGCGGGTGGGGAGCGCACCGCAGAGTTGCTACTTCAAGATGCGCAATTTGGTCTAAATTACACCGTTGCCCGCTCAGCCGAAGCACAGACCGCCAGCGCGCAAAAAATGGCGGCGACAGCTCATCGACTGAACGTCCTAGCGGCTCTATTTTTACCGCTCACCGCTGTGACAAGTTTATTCGGCATGGAGATCCACAGCGGCATTGCAGACACAAAATCAAACTTCTGGCTGATCCTCATCATCGGAATGGTGGTGGGCGCAGTGCTCGCGCTGGCCATTGGCAGCCGCCCCAAACTTCCCCCGACATGACCATCACACTCAACGGTAAGAAGACCAGCTTCGATCATTCTCAAACGATTGCCAGCATCCTTGAGCACCTTCGTCTCACAGGCATGCCAGTTGTCGTCGAACACAACGAAATCGCTCTGCTACCGAGGGAAAGAGAGATCACCACCGTGAATGATGGCGACGTCATCGAGATTGTGCAGATCACCGCTGGCGGCTAGCCCGGATCATTTATCAGCCAGCTACAGGGGACGTCGGAAGGTCCGCAGCTCCGGCTTTGGGCCCATTTTGAAAGGTGCCGAGCAATCTCAGGCATCCTGAATTGGGCGGAAAGGGAGAATAGGCTCCACTTGGAGCGATGACGCACGTCCATCTCTCCGCAAGGGATGGGTTCCGCACTCATCTCTCTCCAAACGAGGAGCGCGCCGCTACCGAAAGCAACACGCAGTCTGGCGACTGCGCCTACAGGCTGGCTCCGGGTGTAGGCGCGTTCGCCAGAACGTGTTCGGGTGGCCCGGGAGCACGCAGTTTCGCAACTGCGCCTACAGGCTGGCTCCGGGCGTAGGCGCGTTCGCCAGAACGTGTTCGGGTGGCCCGGGAGCACGCAGTCTGGCGACTGCGCCTACAGGCTGGATCCGGACGTAGGCGCGTTCGCCAGAACGCGTTCGGGTGGTCCGGGAGCACGCAGTCTGGCGACTGCGCCTACGGCTGACTCCGGACGTAGGCGCGTTCGCCAGAACGCGTTCGGGGGGCCCGGGAGCACGCAGTCTGGCGACTGCGCCTACAGGCTGGCTCCGGGTGTAGGCGCGTTCGCCAGAACGCGTTCGGGGATCTGCGCGACCGCAGTTGCAGGAATCCTAAAGTGGGTGGAAATGGAGAAAGGCCTCCACGTGGGGGCATGGCGCACCGCTACCGACACAGGCCCAACCAACAGGGCCGCAGAGCACAACCCAGTCTCATCTGGTCTCTCCACGCCCCCAATTGCGATTGGCCCCATCAGAACCCTGAGCCCAGGCGCAAAAAAAATGCCTCACCCCCTGAATGGAGGTGAGGCGCTGGGTTAAAGTGAACTTAGTAGCGCGGTTGGCCGTAATATGGCTGAGGCTGCCCGTAATACGGAGGCGGCTGCTGATAACGTTGGGCGTTCCGTTGATCCTGCGCATTGCCGATCATGTTTCCGCCAACGCCACCTGCTGCGGCACCGATCGCCGCACCTTCCAGGCCGCGCCCGCTCTGATTGCCAATGATGCCGCCGACGGCCGCACCGGCGAGCGCACCCAGGACGGTGCCTGTTTGAGCATTCGGTCCTGATGCACAGGACC
>CAZCAL010000101.1:9315-12607 GCA_964496625.1 uncultured Verrucomicrobiaceae bacterium
GATCTTGATTGTGTTTTTCATGAATGTGTTTGGGTTGCGTTGACTCTGACGGAAGAAGATACACATGGATTCAATCGTTGGCAAAAAATCTCACCATTGATTTTTCAGCCACACCTCCCGCTGCTCAACAATACGCAGGCGCTTTTGGCTTGGACTCAATTCCCACACCAACGGAATATTTTCAGGCAGCAACGGCAGCAATTGCGAAAAATCTACACCTCCAGTGGTGAGCGGGATACGATGATCACGAACTGGCCACTCGACATCATGCACATGGCAGCCAATGAGTCTCGGAGCGATCTGAGCCAAAAATTCAGCATGATTGAGTAGGCCTAGATTGGCCTTGCGCTGCACATGACCAAAATCATGCCAAGCGCCAATCCACGGTGAATCCGCAAAATCGTTCAGCAGCACCAGCATTTCCTTCTCATTAGGGATCTGCTCAAAGTGACTGCGAGTCTCGATACCCAAGCGGACTCGATGCTCCTCACAAACTGGCAGTAGCTCCTTCAGCGCAGTGCGAGCGCGATCGAGATAAAACTCAGACGCCTTTTCCCGCTCGGTCACAAACCGAAGTTTTGCTTCGGTGTAAGGGCGTGAATAAATCCCGCCATCAAGAGCCATCTTCTCTAGCTCCTTGGTGATCGATTTCATTGGAACACTCCCCATGTGCATGACCACACGGTCCACACCAAATCGTGTGGCCATCTGGATGGTCGCTTTTGTCAACGATAGCGCCCGGTCTCGCTCAGGCGCACGATGCGAGGTGAATTCATAGACATCAGGGGCATCCATCATCACCTCGACGGGTGATGGGCAGAAGTTGTGGAGACTGGTGACCCTGATGATGCCTTGCTGATAGGCATTCAGCAATCCTGGAAGCAGAGATACTTTGGTGCCATGGCTGATTTCGATCCACTCAAACCCCATCGCGCGAATCTCTTTGGCGAGATCCATGCCATCAGAGAAGCGATGATTATTCCAGCAAGTTGAGAGAGCGAGCATCCGGGGAGGCATCAAAAGGAGATCACTTCTTCAGGGTGCTACTGTTCACCCAGAGTGGCAATTCTTGGGAGGCTGGAGGGTTTGCATCCTTCGTGCTCCACTGCAACACAGGAACGGCAGGCTTGTCGCCATTCGGAGTGACCACCATCACGTTGATCTCAAAGTAGCGTTCCTCGCCCTCGGGAACTGGGACCGCTTTGAGGTCGAGTCTAAAGTCATTCTTTCCCTTCATGAGGCCGCCGATAATGAGCTGATTTTCCGCATTGTCTTCAACCGGCGGGTAGTCAAAGCCATTCAGGTGGGGCGTCGCCGCGTATCCAAAACTCTGAATGTGATATGCGGCCATGTAGTCGGGCACTCCACACTCTTTCGGCACAGGCGGCACGTAACCTGGAGGGTTGAACTCCGGCTTATCCAAAAAATCTGGGTCACCTCCACCAGAGAGCGCTGCACGAATGTCCGGCACTCCCGCTAAATTCATGTAGCGAGTAGTATCGAACTTCCATTCCTCCCCTTCTTTGATAAAACGGAGTATGAGAAGGTTATCAGGGACAGCTTCCGCATCGAGACCGAGATCAACCCTTCCAAAGTAGATCATGTGAGCCGTTGGCCCGATTGCTTCCACTTCAAGTCGGCGAAGTTGGGTTAGTTCGGGCGGACGGATCGGCACTTGGAAGACCGCATCAGGATACAACTGGCGTTGGCTGAGGATCAAATTTTTAGTCATGACCTGCCTCAAGCGGCTGGTCGAACGTTGCCAAGCCGCAACATCCTGATTGATGATTGCCCCCCGCCAATCGTAATACACCTTTTCCAGCCTCACCCGCAGTTCCGCATCTCCCTCAGCACCGGGGCAAAGGGGCGCAATCAGCAGGCTGAATGAGGCGGCAGATAGAAAAGCAGCGGGGAATAAGAATCTCATGACCGTTGAAAGTGATTATTTGAGCACTTGGAATCAATCTTGCACGCATTAAGCGCGCAGAGAACCGTAAAAGTATTTGCCCCTTCCGCTATTTTCGCAAAGGTCAAAGGCCCTCCCCTCAAAAACCGCTTTTCACCCATCTATGGATATCCCAGCCGAAGGTCACCCACGCACCCCACCGATTGATCGGACAAGGGAGTTGCTAAAGACCGCGCAGGAGGAAATTTACAAGACCATTGATGGAATCGACCTCAGCGCCTACCTCTGGCAGCCCTCACCAGACAAGGCCCCCTCAGGCCCTAAATCTGTAGCTGCATTCTTTTTTAGCAGTGGCTGGGACAACGGACAAGTGAGCCAGTTCGCGCCACACTGCGTCTATTTTGCGTCCCGCGGGATGTTGACCGTGGCCTTTGATTATCGCGTCAGCACACGCAATGGCGGTGGCCCGTTACAGGCCATGGCCGATGCGCGCTCTGCCATCCGTTGGCTCAGACTCAATGCGGTTGAGCTTGGCATCAATCCAGGAAAAATCGTTGGCGTGGGAGGCAGCGGCGGCGGACACGCCATTGCATCCGCAGCCCTTCTATCTGGCTTTGACGATCCGGGTGATGCTCTCGACATTAACCCCGTGCCTAACGCAATGGTGCTGTTCAATCCGGTAACGGATACATCCAAGGCTGGCTTCGGCCTGGAGCGTTTCCCTGATGCTGGCACAGCCAAGGCTGCCAATCTCATTCGAGCCATCCGCCCAGGTCTACCACCCATGCTGATCATGCATGGCACAGGTGACCGCGTCGTGCCATTCCAGGGCTCGTACGAATTTGCTCGCAAGGCGTCGAAAAAGAAAAATCAATGCCGGCTCATTGAGTTTGAAGGACAAGGGCACGGCTTCTTCAATTTCAATCTTTCCTTCGAGCGTTACGAAGCTACCCTGATGGCTATGGACGAGTTTCTCGTCGAACTGGGAATGATCGAGCCGGACCCAGACATCACCCTTGGTGCCGATTTGATGTAGTTCAGCGTTGTCAAAGACGACCGCAAAGTTCCGCCACGCTCTACGTTTTAGTCAGCGCGATTGTCTCATCCCGCGTATCCTTCGACGATTTTCATTTCCCATCCACCCCCCATGATTCCACTGCGCACGCTCACCCTGGCCGCCCTGTCCCTTCTGGTTTCGACCACCAGTCACGCCCTAGCCCCAGCTTGGCCACACGAAGGCAGCGATCTTAAACCTGATGCGACCACCGTTTATGGTCGCCTCGACAATGGCCTGCGATACGTCGTTCACCCCAATGCAGAGCCCCCTGGTCGAGCCAGCCTCCGCCTTTACATGGACGTTGGTTCACTGATGGAGGAGGACGATCA
>CAZCAL010000102.1:0-6724 GCA_964496625.1 uncultured Verrucomicrobiaceae bacterium
TCATGAGCAATTCTTCCTCCACCGATCTATGGCGCGGGCTCAGCCCTTCAGCGCGGCAGGCACTGGCCACCCGAGACTACAATTCAGGCGATCTCGCCGAAAAGCTGCTGACAGGGCGGGCAGAAGGGCGTGAGGTGCTCAGCGGCGTCATCCCTCCTGAATTGGGTATTCCAGGTGTCGAAGTTTTTCATCGCCGCGTTTTCCAGCAGCGCTATCGGGGTTACTTTTCTGAATTCGCCCGAGAAGGTGAAGGCATGTCAGGCAAGATTGGCATGTGGCCAAAGCAATGGGCCACTGCGCTAATGCAGGCCGGCACCAGCAAGGGCTTCCACATTCACCCACCTGCGATCCCCGCCGATACGACGCCGGAGGCCTGGTTCCAGCGCCTTTTTGTACAGGAACCGGAAAACTATAGCCTCCGACCCTACGCCCAGGAACAATGGGACATGATGTTCTTCATTCACGGTCAGGCGGAGATGTTTCTCATCGACGAACGCGCCGGGATGCCACGCAAAAAGATGCGCTTCATCATTGAGGGTGATGACATGCCCGGGCCAAACAACGTGGGCGTCGTGATCCCCTCCGGCGTGGCGCATGCGCTGCGCTGCGTGGGGACCAAGGATCTGATCATGGTCTATGGCACCAGCACGACCTTTGTCCCAGAAAACGAAGGCCGTATCGCGCACGGTGTCGAGACCGCCCATGCGCCAGCGGAGTGGGAAGCGTATTTCAACTCCTAACAGGAGATCCCCATGCCTGACACCGCCGAACTGGGCAACCTGGCAGATCCCGAGACCGGTTACGACCGGGAGATCGTGGAGCGCGTCTGGGGCCTAGCCCAAGTGGTGCCAGGCAACGACTCTGCCGTGTGGCGGAAAGATGAGCACGGAGCGTGGATTCATCGCGCGGACTACCGCAATCGCCGCAGCGAATTCGGCTGGGAAATCGCCGATTACGGTTACACCCACCGCGCTTCCTCGCTCATGTCCTTGCGCCCTCTGCACTGGCAAAACTATCTCGATTTCATGGTCGCCTCTCGCCACAACGCGGTCGTCAGCGCGGACGGCCTGCGCAACGCACGACGACTTCTCTAAACTTAGGCAGTGGTAAGGCATCGCACGGCCTCTGCTGCGAGGGCGAAACCGAATGCGCCTGTCACATGGGTGGCGGCACCGAAGCCTGCAGCGCAATCTAGCCGCAGCCCTTTGTCAGCGCTGCTCTCAGGTTCCACGCCGCAGGTGCCATCACTCTGCGGATACACCGCCTTTTCCATCGAAAAAACAGCCGTCACCCCCATGCTCAAACTCTTGCCATCCGTGCTGTTGGCAAAGCCGTGATCACGCCGGAGCTTACGCCGCACCTGTTGCAAAAGGGGATCTGCACCGGCAATCCCCAGATCCGCGATACGAACCTGGGTGGGATCTCGACGACCACCCGCAGCCCCTGAGGTCAGCACTGGAATGCCCCGTTCGTGACATTTGCCAATGATCAACGCCTTGATGGTCATGCGATCCACCGCATCAATGACAAGATCGTAACCACCTTCCAACAGCCGATCCGCATTGCTCTCGGTGAGAAATTCGATGGTCTGTGTCAGGCGACATTCTGGATTGATCGCCGCAACTCGTTCCGCCAGCACGGCCACCTTTGGCCGACCCACGGTATCGGTCACGGCGGGCAGTTGGCGGTTTGTATTGGTGATGCAGACATCGTCCATATCAATCAATGTCAATGCGCCGATGCCGCTGCGAGCCAGCGCCTCAATGATCCAAGAACCCACACCGCCGACACCGACGACGGCCACATGCGCAGCTGCCAGTTTCCCCATGGCAGCTGTGCCATAGAGACGGCCGATCCCACCGAAGCGCTGAATGTAGTCTTCTGTCATCGGAGAGAAAAAACTCAGGTGCCAAAATAGCGGTCCCCAGCATCCCCAAGTCCTGGGACGATGTAGCAGCGCTCGTTCAGGCCTTCATCGACGACCGCCGTGACCAAACGCACTTCTGGATGCGCTGCACGAACGGCGGCAATACCCTCGGGACAGCTCACCACCGTCACCAGAGTCAGTCGTGAAGCCCCAGCAGCCTTCAACTGTTGCAAGGCTTCGCAAGCACTGCCACCCGTTGCGAGCATCGGGTCCACCACCAGCACTTCGGCATCAGGCAGACAGGCTGGAAGCTTCGCGTAGTAGGGCTCAGGTGCCGCAGTCTCTTCATTCCTGGCAATCCCAATGTGCGCGACAACAGCATCGGATAGCAGTGGCAGCATCCCATCCACCAAGCCAAGCCCAGCCCGCAAAATAGGCACCAGAACAATGGGGCGCGAAAGCTGAGCACCGGTCGTTTCCTTGATCGGTGTCGTCACCGAGATGATGGACGTTTCAAAATGTCGCGTAGCCTCCGTGGCCAGTAGGGCAGCGATCCGGTTGAGGGTTAGGCGAAAAATTCCCGTGCTACTGCGGACATCGCGCAGAGTCGTCATCCACACCCGCAGCAGCGGGTGATCCATCACGATAATCCCATCCTCAGGATTCATGGCTCATCTCCTTTTTCCGTTGACTCCTTCTTGGCCAGCTTATGCTTCACCAGTTCGATGGCGATTGGCAGCAGCGAGACCACAATAATGAGCAGGAAGACCAGCTTGATGTTGTTTTTGATGATCGGTATCTGACCCAAAAAATAGCCAGCCAAAGTGAAGCTCAGCACCCAAATGAAAGCACCGCTAATGCTGAACCCGAGGAAGCGCTTGTAGCTCATGCGGCCAAATCCAGCAGTGAACGGCGCAAAGGTGCGGATGATCGGCGCAAACCGAGCCAGGATGATGGCCTTGCCGCCGTGTCGGATAAAAAACTGCTCCGTCTTTGCCATGTAATCCTGCTTGAACCAGCGCTGACTCACCATCCATCCGCCCGCCTTTCGGCCAATCCAATAGTTGAGGTTGTCACCAATAATCGCCGCCGTGATCAGCAACGGAACGACGACTTCGATCCGCACCAGGTGCTGAGGAGCCAGCGCACCCACCGCAAAGAGGAGGCTATCGCCGGGCAAAAAGGGGGTCACCACTAGACCCGTCTCACAGAAAATGATCGCGAAGAGCAGGATGTAGATGAGCGTCCCATGGCCCTGCGCGAAGACCTCCAGGTGCTTGTCCACGTGCAATACATAGTCAATGAATGTTTCAATCATGAGCCGCCACTCTGCCGCCATGAGCGGAGCCAGCAAACGAAAAGTGGTTTTGTCGGGCCAGCTTCCTCCACGGAGCAGGTCCGTGGGTCAGCGGGCTCGCTGATCACTGGATAAAGATGAACTCCAGGGAATTGAGCAACGCCCAGACAAGGTTCGCCGTCCCCTCTTGATCACCCGAATTATTCAGTTCCTCCATCGCACGCTTCTTTTCCGCATCTGTTGGCTTGCGGGAGAGCACGCTGAGGTAGGCGCGCTCCACCTGCTTTTTGGGCAGGTCTTCATTAGCTATCGCCCGAAAAATAAGGGACTGCGGGTTAGTGATCATTTCTTGCGCCGCTCCGTTCATGAGCATCAGCACCTGGGGCTGACTGCCGGTGGCATTGCTACCATCAATGAGATTGCGGTCGCTCTGACCAAAAGCACGTAAGAAATGGCTGTCCTCAGCAGGCTGGGAGAGCTCCGCTGCGCGCATCAGTTTCATTCCCTGGTATTCCACCACCTTACCCGCGCCTTCACCGGTGGTGGCAAGATTGCCGCCCATTCGATCCGCGCTCATCTTATCCATGGCCTGAAATCCAGCTAACTTTGAGGCCATGATCTGCCCAGTGGTCCGATCCAGGTCAATATCAATGGACCTTCCCATCAGGCCGCCGTCATCGTTTTTGTAAACATCTGGATTCCCGAGCACCAGCGTCATAAACGAATCCCACGTCTGCTCAGCGCTGAGCCGGCGCAACAATGGTCCCTGAAAATAACAGTGTGCTCCCATCGGAACCTCGTCTGTGATAGCCTCCCTCTGCCAAGCCTGGGTGTTATAGACAACCCTCATAAAGTCCCTGATGTGGAACTTCATGCGCAGCATCTCGCGCCCCAGGTGCTGCAGGAGCTCGGGGTTCGAAGCGCTGCGTGGATCATCCACATTTCGGACGGGTTCCGCGACGCCAGCACCAAAGGCGCGCTGCCACATCCGATTCGCAATCGTGATTGCAAAGCGAGGATTCGTTGGATGCGTCAACCAAGCAGCAAAGGAATGCCGCAGCTGTTCCTCTTTATTCCGGTTCTGCCGGTAGGCGTCGTTGTAGCGATCTTCGTTGCTCCAGCGGATAAACTTGGGCTTCACGGGCTCGCCAGGTTTGCCGTCTTTGTATTTGTAGTCCATCGGCAAACGGAGGCGGTTTTCTTTGATGTCCCGCACCTCCATGCGATTGGCGGTGACGATGTCGCCGACGAGACCTGCGACCTCATCCACCTTCTTGGGATCGCCGCCGCTCTTTTCCGCCAGAGCCCTGAGTTCCGCCATGATACGGTCTTGCGGATCACCATTGGCAAAGTCCTGATCGCGCAACTGCGTGACTGTAGCCCCAAAGAAGGCGGCCAGTTCGTAAAATTGCTTTTGCGTCCAGTCGGAGAAAGGATGGTCGTGGCACTGGGCACAGGCAACATCAGTACCCAGGAAGATGGAGAAGGTGTTGGCTAGGTTGTCCAGCAACATGCCGGAATCGCGGAGCAGGTAACCAGTGGCACCATTTCCCCACGCCTTACCTGTCGCTGTGAGCATCGCCGCAACGGTCTGATCATAGGGTTTATCTTCCCTGATTTGCTCGCGCAACCAGACAATGTAAGGCCGGGCACGGATGAGCCCATTGTTATTCGCATCGCTGATGCGCAACATGTCCGCAAAGTAATTGAAAAGGTGGCTCTCGTAGCCGTCCGATTCGAGGAGCTGATCGATGAGCTTCGCCCGCTTCGTCGGGGATGTGTCCCCAAGAAACTTTGCGGTCTCGTCGTAGTTCGGCGTGCGTCCGGCGATGTCCAAGTAAGCGCGGCGGACAAAGGTTTCGTCGTTGCACAGAGCATTCGGCTTCAGGTTTTGCTTCACCAACTGGCGCGCGATGATTTCATCAATCTTTGCGGCAGCCTTTGACACCTCCTCATTGATCGGAATCAATGCCGCGGGCGCAGGGAGCGTGATGACGAGTTTGCGATCATTGTCACTGAGATTGCTCAGCGCGACACGGTGGATGGCTCCATCGACGGTTCGGAGCAAGACCTGATCACCCTCAATGCCCGCGAATACTGCCTCGACGGCTCGCCCTTTTGTATCGGTCCAAGTTCGACTTTCTTCGGCTGCATTCGCCGTGGCAAAGAGTGCACCCGCTAGAAAAGCGGACAAAAACCAACGGCACAAGGCGCGGGAGGTGGACATGAGTGGAAAGTATCTCAGTGCCAGGGCACCTGTAAACTGGAAAAGAGAAGGAATACTGACGCAGACTTGGAGGGCGGGACTTCCGACGAGTCTCCTGCACTCACACTCCCGAAGTTGGCTCTTGCAACCCGATGCGGGCCGGGCTTGATGGCAGGATGATTGCTTTTTTGCGAGGTCAACTGGTCGATGCGCTGCCAAATGCGGCAACGGTGGATGTGAATGGCGTGGGCTACCAGGTGCTGATCCCTCTGTCCACCTTCGACAAGCTGCCCGCCGCTGGTGCACAGGTTCAGCTTCTGACTCATCACCACATCACGGACCAAGGTCAGAGTCTGTTTGGTTTTGCGACGGCAGAGGAGCGCGATCTCTTCCGCCTGCTGATTGATCGCGTCTCCGGTGTGGGTCCAAAGATGGGGCTCGCGGTGCTCAGCGGCATGGCCGTCTCCGTCTTTAAGGACGCCGTCGTCCACAATGACGTCAAGGCCCTCTCCCGCATCAAAGGCGTCGGCGGCAAGACTGCTGAGCGCATCGTTTTGGAACTTAAAGATAAAGTCGGCGTCGTAGATGCATGGCAGGCGGCGGAATCTGCGCGCGGCTCCCACGATCCTGGCCGCGAGGCTCAGAGCGACGCTGTGTTGGCACTTATCGCACTTGGCTTCAAGCAGGCTGACGCGCAAAAGACGGTCAACGCTCTCGTCAAAGAGCCGGGCTACGACCCCGGCAGCGGGCCTGATCGTCTGATTCGGGAAGCGCTGCGAATACTGAACTGAGCCGGACCGAGCCCGCCGATGCCCAGCCCGCCCACCTTCCTTTCACGCCCCCTGAGCGAAGTGCCAGGAGTTTCCGCCCATGCGGCCAAGCAACTGGGCAAGGAGGCACTGGAAACCATCGGCGATCTGCTGTGGCAGTTGCCCTTTCGTCATGAAGATCGACGGCAGATGCAGGGCAGCGATTTCCAGCCCAGCGAGACTCCCGCCTGCCACTTCGTCGTCGTGGGGAAAACACGCTCCAAGTTCTTCGGCGCACGCGGCTCTGGCGTCTTCGAGGCGCAGGTAGAGCCGCTGGGCGGCGCGGCGATGGGTCAGGGGCTGACCCTGCGCTGGTGGAACATGCCCTTCATGAAACGCAGTATCGCGGAGGGTTTGGAACTGGTCATCTACGGGAAGATCAAAGAGTGGCGCGGGCAGCTTTTCATGGATCACCCCGAGTTTGAAATTTTGGATGCCTCCGAAGAGGACGGAGCCAAATCATTCACTGGGCGCATCACCCCGGTCTATCGACTCAAAGGCGGGCTGACGATGAAAAACCTGCGCATCGCCGTGTGGCAGTCGCT
>CAZCAL010000102.1:6734-12572 GCA_964496625.1 uncultured Verrucomicrobiaceae bacterium
CAACTGGCGGGTGAAGAATCCTTCATCGCAGACCTGCTGCCAACGCCGTCACCCACGGGAGAATTCGCCGGTTGGAACCGGAGTAAAGCGCTTCGCGCCGCCCATTTTCCAGATGACGATGATGAGTTACGCCAAGCACGGCGCTACCTCGCACTGGAAGAGTTTTACACCTACCAATTGCGGGTCGTCAAACGCCGTCGGCTCGCAGAAGCTGCCGGTGGCCGTCCGCATGTCGGTGATGGCGCGCTGACATCGCAGCTCGCCGAAGCGCTGCCCTTCCAGCTGACTCCCGCACAGCAGCGCTGCCTGGAGGAAATCTGGCGGGATATGGCCACGGCAATGCCGATGAACCGCCTGCTGCATGGCGATGTCGGCAGCGGTAAGACAATCGTGGCCTTCATGGCCATGCTGCGGGCCGTCGAAAGTGGTTCACAGGCGGCACTGATGGCACCGACACAGATCCTGGCTGAGCAGCACTTTCAAAACGCCCGACGATGGCTGGAACCCCTAGGTCTGCGCGTCGCACTCCGCACTGGCACTCGAAAGACTGATGGGGATGACGCCACCCTATGGACAGGCGGCACCAGCGATACCAGTCGTCCACCAGAAATCCTGATCGGCACTCACGCGCTACTGCATGATCGCAAACTTCTGACAAATGCTGGCCTCGTCGTCATTGACGAGCAGCACAAGTTTGGCGTCGCCCAGCGTGCCCGGCTCATTCAAAAGGGCAACACGCCCGATGTGCTCGTGATGACCGCGACGCCAATCCCGCGCACTTTGACTCTCACTCTTTACGGTGATCTCGATATCTCCACCATCGATGAGCGCCCCAAGGAACGCGGCAAGATCATCACCAAGGTTCGCAGCATCGGGAAGCGCGCGGATGCAATCGCCTTTCTGCGTGAGCAATTGGAGGCGGATCGTCAGGCCTACCTGGTCTATCCTTTGATCGAAGATTCCGAGAAGCTGGATGCAGCCGCAGCGACGAAGGGATTCGCCGAATGGGCAAAGGCGCTGGAGCCTTTTAGTGTGGGGCTGCTTCATGGGAAAATGCCACCTGAAGAGAAAGACGCCGTCATGAGGGACTTCCGCGCAAATAAACTGCAAGCACTGGTATCCACGACGGTGATCGAGGTGGGTGTCGATGTGCCGAATGCCACCGTGATGTATCTGCACAATGCAGAGCGCTTTGGCCTAGCGCAGTTGCATCAACTTCGCGGACGCATCGGGCGCGGCAGTCACACATCGTATTGCATACTTTTCATCAAGGACGACGACGAAGAGGCACGCCAGCGGTTCGCCATCATGGAAGAAACTCAGGACGGATTTAGGATTGCAGAGGAAGACCTACTGCGTCGCGGACCAGGCGATGTTTTGGGCAAAGCGCAGAGTGGCCAAGCCCCCCTGCGTTTTGCCGAGTTGCTTGCAGATACACGGCTGGTGCGAATCGCGCGAACCTTGGCAGAGCGAACGCTGGATGAGGACCCAGATCTCCAGGCGGCTAGGTTTGACGGCATCCGCAAAGCCGTCACGGAAAGCGAGACTACCCAGGCCACCTTGCAGTAACAGAGGCAATCTCCGCATCTGCCAAGGTTGGCACTGGCGGGATGGGGGATTCTCTGCAAGCTTTCCAGATACGCACTCATGGAACCCTGGATCGTCATCGGCCTTCTCATCACTGCGGTGGCACTCTTTGCCACCGAGAAAGTGTCTGTCGATATCGTGACGCTGGGACTGCTCTCAATCCTAGTTTTGGCGGGTATTTTAAGCGTTGAGGAAGCGTTTGCCGGCTTCAGCAGCAGCGTCATCGTGATGCTGGCGTCGATTTTTGTCATCGGCGCGGCCTTGCGCGAGACAGGCGTTTTGGACGCGCTGGGAGACCTAATTATGCGCGGCTTTGGGCGATCATTGGGGCAACTGCAATTGGTGCTGATGTCAGGCGTTGCGGGCGTATCCGCCTTCATGAATAATACCACCGTCACCGCCATGTTCCTGGGGCCAGTGACGAGTGTCGCCCGTCGAATGAAAATCGCCCCGTCGCGACTTCTGATGGGGTTGGCCTTCTCTTCCATCATGGGCGGAACGTGCACAGTGATTGGCACATCGACGAACGTGGCTGTCAGCGGCTTTTTGAAGAAATCCGGCATGGACGAGATCGGCATGTTTGAACCTGCTAAAGTAGGCCTGATTTTGGTCGTGACGGGCATTCTTTACATGGGCTTTGTCGGAGTCCGTCTGCTGCCAGATCGCAGCAAGAGCAGCAGCGGAGGCGATGGAGGTGTCCGCCAATACCTCGCCGAGGTGATCATTTTGCCAAACTCTCCCATCATTGGTCAGCGCGTCTTTCGCTCTGACTTTTCGGTGATGGAATTCCAGGTCCTGCGCATCGTAAGGGATAAAGAAGAAATCGAACCCCGACGCAGCGAACGATTCCGAGAGAACGATGTGGTGCTAGTTGCAGGGGAAGTGCAAAACCTGATGAAGGTGAAGAAGATCGAAGGACTCGACATCGTGGAAGACCTGAATCTTCGCGCCTCGGGGATCGATACCAGCGATGCGCTGGCCGCAGAGGTGGTGCTGACGCCTCGCTCTGGACTAGTGGGGCGCTCCCTCAAAGAGAGCCGCTTTCGCCAAAGGACAGGCCTTTCCGTCTTGGCCATTGTGCGCGGGGATCGGTCCATTGTGCAGCACATCGGAGACATCCGCATGCATGCGGGCGACTTGCTTTTGGTTCAGGGCCCTGCGGAGCACATCCGCACCTATGAGGAGAACTCGGAGATGGTCATCATTAGCCAGCATAACTTCGCTCCAAACGCGCGCCGTCGTGGTCTTGCACTGCTGGGGTTGTTTGTCGCTGCCGTCGCACTGAGCACCGTGGGCATCGTGCCAACCGCCATCGCCTTTTTGATCGTCGCACTCTTGGCAGTGCTAACTCGTTGTGTGACTCTGGAGACCGCCTATGAAAACATCGACTGGAGACTGTTGATTTTGATCTCAGGGATGACGGCCTTTGGCACCGCCATGGAGCACAGCCACGCAGACCGCTTGATGGCCGATGCAGTGATGAGCCAGCTAGCCCCCTTTGGCCCAGGTGCCGTCTTGGCGGGTTTTTGCGTGCTGGCGGCGATCCTTACCCAGCCGATGTCGAATGCTGCGGCTGCCCTGGTGGTGCTTCCTGTAGCGATGCATGCAGCAAATGTCATGGGTGTCGATCCGCGACCCTTTGCGTTCGGCGTCATGCTCAGCGCCTCCTGTTCGCTCATCACCCCTTTTGAGCCCTCCTGCATCCTGGTTGTCGGTCCAGGGAAGTACCGTTTTGCGGACTTTCTATTGGTCGGCGGTCTGCTCACGCTGACCCTGGTGACGATCATCGTCTTGCTAGTCCCTGTTTTTTGGCCTTTCCATCGGGCGTGAGAAGCCTGGTACCCAGCGGGTCATCGCAGCAACGACCGCCCAACCAATCACAATGCCTAACCCGGCGGACGGGGGGATATCGCTGGGCCAGTGCGCACCGACATAAATTCGCGACCAAGCCACGGCAAAGGCCAAGATGTAGAGTCCCACACCCCAGCCGCGAAAAAACATGGCCACCACGGTAGCAGCGGCAAAGAGGTTCACCGTGTGGCTGCTGGGGAAGGACTTGCCTGGTTCAATCTCGCCATCCGGCGTTTTGCTGACCTTGCTGATCGGTTCTTTGAAAAGGCGCATGAAACCTAGCTTTGCACGCCCTAGATCGCGAATCATCACGCCGCTCATCGCGTCGCGTGGTCGAACGCGTCCGACGCCGGACTTCAGGCTCTTGGAGATGATACCATCGCCAATGCCCAGCGCCAGAGCGAGACATAGCAACATCCAACGCGCCCGAGTCCCGCCCCGCCAACCTGCAAACAGCGCGATGAGAACCAGCAGCGGCACCCAAGCCTCGATCGCTGAGATCGCAGGCATCACATAGTCCAGCACTGGATGCGTCCAGTCCCGATTGATATGGTGCAGCAGCGTCAGATCCCAGTTCATGGTTTCACGCCTTCTTTGCTCTCCATGCGTGCTTTCATCGCAGGATCACGTTCCATCTGCTCCGGCTTGGACGGTGGCCACTCCTTCATGTCCGCACAGAAAAAGATCTGTGAGTCCAGCGCGCGACCATGGCCGATATCGATGTGGACATCTCCCTGCTTTTCGTAGCTGGCAAAGAAGCGCCGGATGAAGTAGCTGAGCTCCAATTTTCCCTTTTCTGAGTCTGGATAGACGATCAGTGCATCCCAGCCGATTCGATCAGTCGGCGCAGGCCAAATTTCATACTGCGACATGATCTTGCCGTCCGGTTCCCAGCGAAACGTGGTGGGCTGTCCTGGGATGTAAAACGCCATCTCTGCAGCATTGTAGCGGTGCCCCAGCACAACAATGAAGGTCTTATCTGGGCGAGGCACTTTGGACAGATAAGAGCCAACCTCTGCACCCATGTCCTTCCATCCCCGCAGAAAAGCAAAGGGGTCCAAGGTGTTATGCCCCTTCCATCCTACTGCTGGAATCGCCAAAGCCAACACATAGACTGCAGCGGAAAACACACCCCCGACCCAGAGACTCCACTTTTTCCAGCGGGGAGCGATTTCACCCGTGATTTGCCCCTCGAACCAGGCTGCGGCCAAAACAAACCCAGGGATGTAAAAGACGGCAGGCCAGTTTGGATTGATCTCCTGACGCATGGCCAGCAGGGTAAAAACCACCAGCACCGGCACAGAAAATACGAGCAACAGCAGCACACTGCGACTGACACAGCGCCACCGCGGCGTCAACTGCCAGAGCACCACCACCACCATCACCCAAGTGACCGGGGAATATACCGCAGCCTGAAGGCCGGGAAATTGAAAGAAGGTGACGATGTAGTCTCCGAGCGAGTGGGAATTATCGTCGAAGTGATGGGCCGTATGCTGCACCGTGATCCAATGGTGGCGGGCATTCCAGATCAGCACTGGCACCAGAAAAACAAACTCAATCACCACCGCCAACCACAGACCCGGACGACGCAGCAGTCCGCGATCTGCCGGGCTCAGTGCCGCCCATACCAGCATCAGCACTGGGAAGACCAGCATCATCTGCTTGCTCAGCACACCCAATCCCAAAACCAGCCCCAGTAAAATCCAGCGGCCCCAGGCCTGCGGTGACTCCGCCGCCCGCCAAAACAGCCACAGGCCAAGCGTCCAAAGGAGCACCAGCGGCGCATCAATGGTGAAAAAAAGACTCAGTGCCCCATTCGCTGGCGTGCAAACCACTAGCAAAGCGGCCCAAAACGCGGTGCGCACCCCAAAGAGCGCCCGTGTAAAAAGCCAGGTCACCACCAGAGATAACGTGCCCAACAGCAATGCCCCAAGTCGCGGCCCCCACTCCGTATTACCGCTGAGGAAGCCAGTGATGGCGTTCAGCCAGCCAATCATAGGCGGCTTGCTATAGTAGCCCCAGTCAAGGCGGCGGCCCCAATCCCAATAGTAGGCCTCGTCACCCGCAAGATCCGTGTCTTGCACAAAGAAAACCAGGAACAATCCCCGCACCACCACGACCGCCGCCAGCAACCAAAAGAAACGCGATTTCCAGGTTGAGTCAGATTGGGTCGGGTCGGCAAGAGAGGCAGGCATTCCCGGCATCCTTAGCCGGGAAATGCGGCCGTGCATCCTGCTTTGTCTGTCTGGCGGCATTCTGTGCAGGCGGCCACTTCTCAGCGTTGCGCCTGCGGGGCGCCCCACCCACCTGGAAAGTTTAGGTTGAGGCCGCAGTCATGCACAGCATGATGACCCTCAGCCCAGTTCCTCTAACCTCATGCCCCGCGACATTGTCTATTTC
>CAZCAL010000103.1:0-3945 GCA_964496625.1 uncultured Verrucomicrobiaceae bacterium
GATGCTCTGGCTCACCCTCTTCTCTTTTTGGAATGCCGCTCGATACTGAAATCTCCCGCCGCCGTACTTTTGCAATCATTTCCCACCCAGATGCGGGGAAGACTACACTGACAGAGAAGTTGCTGCTCTACGGTGGTGCGGTGCAGTTAGCGGGTAGTGTGACGGCGAATAAAAACCAGCGCGCAACGACCAGTGACTGGATGGAGCTTGAGCGCCAACGCGGGATCTCTGTTTCATCGACGGTGCTGCAATTTGAGTATCGGGATTGTGTAATCAATCTGTTGGATACCCCTGGTCACAAAGATTTCTCTGAGGATACCTATCGGGTGCTGACGGCTGTGGATGCGGCGATCATGGTGATCGATGCGGGGAACGGGATCGAGAGTCAGACGAGAAAGCTCTTTGAGGTGTGCCGTCGTCGTGGTGTGCCGATTTTTACCTTCATGAACAAACTGGATCGTCCAGCCCGCCCACCCTTGGAGCTGATGGACGAGCTGGAAACCGTCCTGGGTATCGGTGCCTGTGCCCTGAATTGGCCGCTGGGTTTGGGAAGCGATTTTCGTGGGATTTATGATCGTCGGGACTCCTCTGTGCATCTTTTCCAGCGCACGGTTCGCGGCGCGTTTCGGGCACCGGAAAGAGTGGGCGGCCTTCAGGATGCCTTCGTCAAAGAGCACGTCGAAGAGTATGCGTTGAAGCAGTCGATTGAAGAGTTGGAGATGCTGGACGGAGCGGGCCACGGGTTTGACCGTGCCTTGATTGATGCAGGGAAATTGACCCCAGTTTGTTTTGGAAGCGCCAGCAATAATTTTGGCGTCCAATTGCTTCTGGATGCGTTTCTTGAGATGGCTCCGCCACCGCGGCCCCGTCGCGCAGGTGAAATTCTGGTGGAGCCGGATAACGAGGGTTTCTCCGCCTTTGTGTTTAAAATTCAGGCGAACATGGATCCTCGCCACCGGGACCGCATTTACTTCATTCGCATTGTGTCTGGCAAATTTGAGCGTGACATGGTGGTGAACAACCCACGCAGCAAGGCGCGTGTCCGCATGGCGAACTCGCAGCGATTGTTTGCGCGTGATCGCGAGACCGTCGATGTCGCTTACGCAGGCGATGTGGTGGGTGTGGTTGGGAATTACGATCTGCGCATCGGCGATACGCTGACACAAATTCCCGGGGTGGTATTTGATGAAACACCACGCTTCGTGCCAGAGTGTTTTGCCCACCTTCATAGCACCTCAACGGCACATTATAAGCGCTTCCAGGAAGGTCTGGATCAGCTCCTGCAAGAAGGTGTGGTGCAGCGTTTCTTCCAGCCGCACGCAGCGCAGCGCATTCCTTTGCTGGGTGCGGTGGGGCCGTTGCAATTCGAAGTGGTGCAGTATCGCTTGAAGTCAGAGTACAATGCCGAGGCTCGGCTCGAGGTGTCTCCGTACAACACGATCAGGTGGCTGCGTCGAAAGGACGGCGGGGAATGGGACGACGATGCGGTGCAGTTGCCTTCTGGGACGATCCTGGCTCGTGATGAAGAGGATCGCGCTGTGATTTTGATGTCCGATGCATGGACGGAACGTTTTTTCGCGACGCGCAACGAAGGCATCGACATTTCTGAAGCGCCATTCGAGGTGTAGGAAATGCGTGGGTGCTCCGCGTATTACAGCTTCATCCAATCAATAATATGAGCATTCAGATCGATCTCACCGGTAAGGTGGCCCTTGTAACTGGGGCTTCACAAGGCATCGGGGCAGTCATTGCAGCGCGTTTCCATGAGGCGGGTGCTACCGTGGTGATCAATCATTTGGGCACTACGGGCACAACGGCGGACGCTGAGGCTGTGGCAGCAGAATTGGAGGTCAGACGCCCCGGCTCGACGCTGGTGGTGGCTGCGGATGTTTCAAAGCGAGATCAGGTTCAAGCGATGATGAGTTTGACGGCGCAGCGTCTCGGTGGGCTGGATTTTTTGATCAACAATGCTGCCATCATCAAGGATCGGACGATGGCGAAGATGAGCCTGGAGGACTGGGATGCCGTTTTAGCAGTGAATCTTTCTGGCGTTTTTAATTGCTGTCAGGCTGCGCTGGAGGTGATGCGCGATGGTGGTGCGGTGGTGAGTTTTGGCAGCATTGCTGCGATTCAGGGCTTTTTTGGCCAGGCCAACTACGCTGCGGCGAAGGCAGGCGTGCAGGCGATGATGCGTGTGCTCAGCCGCGAGGGTGCGCGCCGTGGAATTCGCGCAAACGCAGTCGCGCCCGGCGTCATCGATACGGCGATGGCGGCGACGATCCCTGAATCAGTGCGTGTGGAAATGCTGAAGAACGTCCCGCTGGCGCGCTTTGGCACGCCGCAGGAGGTGGCCGATGTAGTGCTTTTTTTGTGTTCACCACTGGCGTCCTACGTCACTGGGCAGACGATCGAGATCAATGGTGGCTGGCGAGGCTGAAAAGGTGGCTCTTAGGGGGTGGAGATCGAGTCCGTCGTTTCCAGGTTACTTTCCGGTGTGTAGGTCATGCCACTTTTGACCGCCCCGGCCACGGTGAAGGTGAAGGTTCCTTTGGCTGTAGTGGTGGATGAGGCAAAGCTGGCCTGTCCTCTGCGATTTGTAACTGCAGTGCTGGTATTACTGGCCAAGCCTGACCACGCACCGGTGAGGGTGACGTTTGATACAGGACTTCCCTTGGGGTCTAAGACGGTGACCGTGGAGGTTGCTGTGGTGCGACCCTTCCGTGAGCTGAGTTGAAGTGTGATGTTGGCGATGCTGAACGTTGATGTGGATGCAGCCGTTACCTTGACCGTCACGGTGTCCGTAGCGGTCAATCCGTCATTGTCGCGGACCAGGAGTGTGGCTGTGTATGTTCCCGCGTTTGAGTAGGAGTGCACCGCGTAAGCAGTGTTCGCCGTGCTGCCATCTCCGAAGTCCCAAAGATATTCACTGATGCTGCCGTCTGGGTCGTAGGAGCCATTGCTGGTAAACGTGACTGCCAATGGCGCCACGCCAGTGGTGGGTGCAGAGCTGTCCGCTACGGCGACTGGAGGTTGTTGGACGGTGGTTTGTGGAATCAGGGTACCAGTCAGACTGAACTGGCCGATGCTGCCGTAGTTGCTGTAGCCTGTGGCGGTATCACCGGCACCGACACCTGTGATCCCCACATAATAGGTGCCCGCCGTTACCGTGGCGTCTAAGGTGGCGGAGAGACCTGCCTGATCTGCGAAGGTAATCAGACTGCCGCTGCCGTTGTAGAGGGCGAGCTGGAGATCGACGTTTCCAGAGGGGCTTGCTGCGCTCGCGGCAAGGCTGATTGGTCCGGCACCGGTGTCGATTTTGAAGAGGTCAACATCACCACTTTGTTCAATGATACCCGATGCACTGATACTGTCACCAGACAAGGTTGTGGCGGTTGAAATGGAACCGCCATTGGTGTCTTGCCGCAGTGGGAGGTATCGGTTGATAATGCTGGTATCGTCTTCGGTGTTGTTGGCGTCCGGATATTCACCGCGACTCCATTGCACGATGTCCTTGTAGTAGCCGACACCCATGATCGGTGCCCAATTGCCATGACCTGCATAGTAGGCGGAGCCTGCGTTCGTCCCATCGTGGTGGAGGCCGAGGGTGTGGCCAGCTTCGTGGCTAATGGCTTCGGCGGTGTACTTTTCAGCCCCATTGCCGAGTTGAGCTGGGAAAACGAAGCCGGGGGTGTCAGTGGACCAGTTATAGGAGCCCACGTAAGCGACGCCACCTGCACCCGAGCCGAACCAATCGTAGCTGCTGCCACCCACGCAGATGCGGACACCGAACGCGCTATCCGTCGTGGTCGATTTGCGAAGCGCCTCGACGCCTGGATCTTCAGTGGTTACATCCACATCCCAGGGTGCATAGTCTTCGGCGACCCGCTGCCAGATCCGTTGAATTGCGGTCAGTTCGGTGCTGCTAAAACTGCCTGGAGTTCCATC
>CAZCAL010000103.1:3955-5249 GCA_964496625.1 uncultured Verrucomicrobiaceae bacterium
AGGGTGGCGTGGTGAAGGATGCCCCGCTGGTAAATCCAGTGTTCCAACTGGTGCCACTGGTGGTGTGACCGTCAAAGTCCAAATAGATCACTTTTGGCGTACCTGCACGACTGTGCAGGCGAAACGTCTCGCTGGCCGGGAGGAGGGCATTGGTGGGGCTGGAGGACGGGGCCACTGACGTCGAAGCAGGTTCGGGTTGCAAAGGTTCGTCGGCATAAAAGAGCCGACCGTTGCGGTCGGCGCGAATGTGCTGGTCCCTCATGCAAATATTGGTGAGCTCGGTTTGGCTCTTCTCATACCAAGCAGCGACTTCGGTCATCCGGTGCGCCAGCCTCAGTGGGATTTGCTTACCGATGGCCTCCCGGGTGAGTTTTGTTTCAGGGAAGGCTTGTTTCGTTTCGTCGCCGCAGAGACCGGTGGAGGAGAGTGGGCCAAGTGAGGACAGGAGCACCAAGGACAAAGCCCCATTAGAAAGAAGGATTTTCATAACTAATTTATGAATAATCGAGCAACGGGTTCTGGTTCAAGTTAAAAATTATGGTAATTGTTGTTTAATTTAAAATTAGATATTAATGATGAGTAATTCCTAAATACTTGCCAATCCTTATTATTTCGGGCAACCTAAAGCATGTTACTCGCCCGCCTCCTCCTTGTCGCAGTCCTCTCCCTGACTGGAGTGGCCTGCACGACCAATCCATTCGCGCCGAAGCCTGTTGTCGCAGATCCCTATGCGTCCAACTACGGTGCATCACCTGTGCAGGGTGGTTATGCCCAGCCAAGTGGGGCTCCCGTGTATCCGCAATATCAGACTCCGACTCCTGCGCCCGCTACTAGCTACGTCCCTCCTGTACCAGCACCTTCCTTCAACGCGGGTGGCAGCGGTTCGACCCATACAGTGGCACCGGGAGATACACTTTATGGCCTCTCCCGCAGATACGGTTCGTCGGTGAGCGCCCTCAAGTCTGCCAATGGTTTAAGTAGCGACACCATCGTCATCGGCCAGCAGTTGCGGATCCCTTAGCGCCGAGCCCGCCGTTGGATGGTACAACGCCCCTTTTTCTACCCTGTGCTGATAATTTCCAGCTGCTGGAGGCTGTGGTCTTGCCTTTCGCTGTCGTCCATAGGACAGTAGTGCAATGTGGTGGCGATATTTGGCGGTATTAGTGACGCTTTTTTGGGCGGTGATGACGGGTCTACTGATCCGAGATACATATTATCCCGAGTCATCAACCTTCGCCGAAGTGCCGCCGAAGATGGTGATGGAGATGTTTTTGGACCACTCACGCAAATTCAC
>CAZCAL010000103.1:5259-8893 GCA_964496625.1 uncultured Verrucomicrobiaceae bacterium
CCATGACAAGGAGCGCCGCGGCCACGCGACACTCACGGCAATGCGGCGTATGTCTGCGGATGGACCGGAGGACTACGATTTACTGGCAACCGGAGTCGTCGAAAAAGTGATCGATGGACGCGTGTCTGGGGATCTTACTTGGCGACTGGAAATGGGGCTGGTCGGTGCGGAGCAGTGGCGGAGTTTGCATCTTGCTGTCAAAGGCGGTGGTGCTGGAAACTCCTTGATGCTGCGGTGGCTGGAGGGCGACAAGATGCCACAACTGGAAGTGCGTCGTGATGATCAGGTGGTCATGAATACCCAGATGGCGATGGCCATGGTCGCCGCAGGGGGAATCGGTGGGCAATATGGTTGGCTGAGCAGTTTAGCTGGGGAGCAGGCAAACACGGCCCTGAAAGTGACCGCGAGGGAGGGTTTGATTGACCTGGCGGGGAGAAAACGAAAGTGCTACGTGTTGACCATGGGCGTCATGAGCCTCTATGAAGTGAAGGCAATCTTCACGGAAGCAGGCGAGCTAGCACGCGTGGATCTGCCAGACGGATACAAGCTGCTTGAGCCAATGATTCACGGATTGGAATCCGAACTGGTAGAGCGCTAACGTTGGGTGAAAATTGAATCGCGACCTGCATGATTGAAATCACGGACCTGACAATGCACTATGGCGAGCTAAAGGCGCTCGACGGACTCAATCTAACCATTCCGCAGGGGGAGCTTTTTGCGTTCTTGGGACCCAATGGTGCTGGGAAAACCACGGCGATCAAGCTCTTGACCGGTTTAATGAAGCCGTTGCGTGGGCATGTCCGCATCTGTGGTCATGACATTCAGGTAGATCCGCTCCTGGCGAAATCACTACTGGGGTATGTCCCAGACGTTGCGGTTTTCTATGAAAAGCTGACTCCGCCCGAGTTCATGCAATTCATCGCAGATCTTTTTAGCATGGATAGGTCTCTTGCGGCTCATCGAACGAGGGACTTGTTTTCCCAGTTCGTGCTCGATGAACACTGTGGCCAACGCATTGAAAACCTCAGTCACGGCACGCGTCAGCGCCTCGCCATCGCGTCGGCATTGTTGCATGATCCGAAAGTGATCGTAATTGATGAGCCCATGGTGGGCCTCGATCCACTTCACGCGCGCACCGTGAAGGCGGAGTTAAAGCGCCGCAGCGAGAACGGCACCACCGTCTTGATGAGTACCCACTTACTGAACATCGCGGAAGAACTGGCGGATCGCATTGGCATCCTCAAAAACGGTAAGCTGATCGCGCTCGGCACTCTCGACGAATTACGTTCCCAGCATGAGCAAAGTGGGCAGCGCTTGGAGGAGATCTTTTTGGACATGGTAGGGGGTGACGAAGGACAAAGCGCGGCGGCCTGATGGCAATGGCTGCATGGCAGATGCTGTCCGCTAAGATGCACGATCCAGCTAGAATCGCTGAATTGACCCATTTGAGGGCGTGTGGATCGCAAGAAATGGGCAGTGATATCGTACTTACTGGCTGCTCATTAACCCCCATTCAGCCCCGCTTATGCGACCTGCGAATACGCACCCCCACGTCCTGCTGACCCTTTGTTTCTCCATGCTCTGCGGCATGGTCAGCGCGGCTCCGCCAAAAAAAGAAGAGCCCGTTGACCCCAACGCCCCGATCTCGTTTTACAAACAGATCCGGCCAATCCTTCAGGCAAGCTGCACAGGCTGCCACCAGCCAGCAAAGGCGAAGGGTGACTACGTGATGACGGACTTTGCCAAAATGCTCAAGGGCGGCGAAGAAGGTAATGCGGTCGTGCCTGGCAAGCCCGAAGAATCAAACCTGCTAAAGCTCGCCACGCCAGAGAATGGCAAGGCGGAAATGCCTCCGAAGGGTGATCCTCTGCATGAGACGCAGTTGGCGCTTATTCGCCGCTGGGTGGCGGAGGGTGCGAAGGACGATACCCCCGCTTCCGCGAAGCAGGAGTTCGACATGCAGCATCCTCCAGTTTATACCACAGCACCTGCGATCACCTCCATTGACTACTCTCCGGATGGCAGTCTGCTCGCTGTTGCAGGATATCATGAAGTGCTCGTCCACAAGGCTGACGGCAGTGGCATCGTTGCCAGATTGGTTGGGCTTTCGGAACGCGTGCAAAAGGTCAGTTGGTCGCCGGATGGCAAAAAGATCGCCGTCACCGGTGGTAGCCCAGCAAGAATGGGTGAAATCCAGATTTGGGACGTGGCTCAAAAGAAGCTAGAGCTTTCGAAGAGTCTGACCTTTGACACAATCTATGGTGCCAGTTGGTCGCCCGATGGAAAACAGGTAGCCTTCGGCTGTGCAGACAACGGTGTGCGTGCCATTGATGCCGCGACAGGCAAAGAGACGCTCTTCATGGGCGGCCATAGCGACTGGGTGCTGGATACCGTCTGGGGTGTGGACGGCAAGAACCTTGTATCTTGTGGTCGGGACATGAGTGTCAAACTCACTGAAGTAGCCACGCAGCGTTTTGTGGACAACATCACGTCGATCACTCCAGGTGCATTGAAGGGCGGAGTCCACGTCGTGGCGCGTCACCCAACACGCAATGAAGTCTTGATCGGCGGCACCGATGGCATTCCGCAAATCTATCGCATGGAGCGCACCACGAAGCGTGTCATCGGAGACAATGCAAATTTGATCCGTAAGTTCCCCGCCATGCAGGGTCGTATCTTCGGCGTGGACTTTGCTCCAGACGGCAAGCGCATCGCCGCAGGTGCTAGCTACGAAGGTGCCGGGATGGTGAACCTTTATGCATCCGACTATGATAGCACGCTGCCGGATGCCGTGAAGAAAATCATCGAGACCGTAAACGGTAAGGGCAAGGAACTGGATGACTGGATCATCAAAGATGTGAAACTTCTCAGCAGCACGCCGATCCCTTGTGGCGTCTATTCCGTAACGTTCAGCCCCGATGGCAAGAGCGTCGCCGTCGCGGGTCAAGACGGCCGCCTTCGTTTCATTGATTCGGCGACAGGCAAGATCGCCAAAGAGATTGTCAGCGTTCCGTTGGACCAAGAAAAAACCCTTGCCGCCAAAGACGTCATCGTCGATGACAGCGTCCGCCCTGAAGTGCGGGAGGACGCTAAAGTGGAAACGATCCATGCCGGTCCAACACTCGCTTCCATCGCCGTGGAACCGACTAGCGTTGCCATTGGCAAGCCCACGGAGTACGCGCAGCTTCTTATCACCGCAACGATGAGTGATGGCACGCACGCGGACATTACGCGCATGGCGAAGCTCGTAGCGGAAGGCGGTGTCGTCAGCATCGACAAACGCGGCATGGTGCGCCCAGACAAAGACGGCAAGGGTGCGGTGAAGGTCGCCTTCATGGGCAAAACTGCAAACATCCCGGTGGAAGTGAAGGGCATGGATGCATCCCTTCGTCCAGCGTATGTCCGCGATGTGATGCCGATCATTTCCAAGCTAGGTTGCAATATGGGCACCTGCCATGGAGCCAAGGAAGGCAAATCGGGCTTCAAGCTTTCCCTGCGTGGATATGACCCGATGTTTGATGTGCTTGCGTTCGCCGATGAACTTGCCAGCCGCCGGGCAAATGTTGCCTCCCCTGATCACTCGCTAATGCTGCTGAAGGCCAGTGGTTCCGTGCCTCACGAAGGAGGACAATTG
>CAZCAL010000103.1:8903-12536 GCA_964496625.1 uncultured Verrucomicrobiaceae bacterium
GGTGAGCTCTATTATGAAACACTGCGTGCCTGGATCAGTCAGGGCACAAAGCTAGATCTCGCTGTGCCACGTGTCACCAGTATCGAGCTCTTCCCAAAAAATCCGGTCGTGGAAATGATTGGCGCTCGGCAGCAGATCCGCGTGGTTGCCCATTATGCAGATGGATATGTGAAGGACGTCACGGCTGAAGCCTTTGTGGAAAGCGGTAATATTGAGATCCTTGCCACCGACAAGAGCGGTCTGGTGACCACCCTCCGTCGTGGTGAATCGCCCGTGCTGGCGCGCTTTGAAGGCTCCTATGCGGCCACGACCGTGACCGTCATGGGTGACCGCACGGGTTTTGCCTGGGTGGAGCCGGAGAAGTGGAGCAAGATTGACGAGTTCGTTGCCCAGAAGTGGCAGCGTCTCAAGATTCAACCTTCGGAGGTTTGCTCTGACGAAGACTTCCTGCGCCGCATCCACATTGACCTGACAGGTCTGCCTCCAACAGCTGAGAATGTGAAGGCATTTCTTGCAGACAAACGGGATATGCGGACGAAGCGCAACGAATTGATCGACAAGCTGATTGGCAATCCAGATTTCGTGGATCACTGGACGAACAAGTGGTGCGATATGCTTCAGGTAAACAGCAAGTTCCTGGGGATCGAAGGTGCCACCGGACTGCGCGCATGGATCAAAGAGCAGGTATCATCAAACACACCGTATGACCGCATGGCCTACCGCATCGTCAGCGCGACGGGCTCTAATAAGGATAACCCCGCCGCTGCGTACTTCAAGGTTGTGCGCACAGCGGAAGAGATTTCTGAGAACACGACGCATCTCTTTTTGGCCACAAGATTCAACTGCAACAAGTGCCACGACCACCCGTTTGAGCGCTGGACCTTGGATCAATACTATCAGACTGCAGCCTTTTTTGCCCAAGTAGATATCAAAGGTGATCCCGCAAGCGCTGGCAAAACGATTGGCGGAACTGCCGTTGAAGGAGCCAAACCACTCTACGAAATCATTGGCGACAACAAAACCGGCGAAGTGCTTCACCTCCGCACTAACGCGCCAGTCACACCCAAGGTCCCGTTTGACGGAGATCTTGTCACCGCTTCAGCGCCGACTCGCCGTGAGCAATTCGCGTCATGGATGACCAGCCCGAAGAACGACTATTTTGCCATGAGTTACACCAACCGAATCTGGGGCTACCTCACGGGCACTGGCATCATTGAGCCTCTGGACGACATCCGGGCTGGCAATCCGCCGACGAACCCTGAACTGCTCCAATACCTCACCAATGAATTCATCAACAGTGGATTTAATGTGCGGCATCTGATGCGGATTATCACCCAAAGCCGCACTTACCAGCTCAGTCTCAAAACGAATAAGTGGAATGATGACGACACTGTCAACTACTCCCATGCAAAGGCACGCCGCTTGACGGCTGAGACACTCTTTGACGCTGTCTTCACTGTGACTGGCTCCATGCCCAATATCCCAGGTGTCCAGCCTGGCACCCGCGCTGCGCAGCTAGCTGATGCGCAGACAAAGCTGCCGGACGGATTCCTTACCAACTTTGGAAAGCCTGCCCGCGAAAGCGTCTGCGAGTGTGAACGGAGCAACGATGTGAATCTAGGTCCTGTCATGGCCCTGATGTCTGGTCCAACCGTTGGCGATGCGATCAGTGATCCAAAAAATGCAATCGCCCAACTCGTCGCGTCGATCCCAGATGATCGGAAGCTTGTGGACGAGATCTTTGTTCGCATTCTCAATCGCTCAGCGACGCCCCAAGAGATCGACGCTGTGCTCGCCAGTGCGGCCAATATGGATGCTGACCACAGGTCGCTCACGGAAGCTTGGCAGGCAAAGGAGGCTGAGCAGAAGCCAATCATCGCCAAGGCGGAAGCGGAGCGAGTGGCCGGTATCAATGCCGCCAAAAAGACTCTGGATGAATACCGTGCGAAAATCGCACCCGATGTGGCAGCAAAGGAGGCAGCGAGGAAGGCCAGCATCGCCAAAGCTCAAGAGGCTGCCAAAAAGATCGAGGACACCCTGCCATCAAAGGTGCCGCAGTGGGAGCAATATGTGGATCTCAGCACCGAGTGGGAGCCTCTGGATATCGAAGTCGTCCGCGCCAACGGTGTGCAGAAACTAGAGAAGCAAGCGGACGGCTCACTGCTGGCCACGGCGATGCCCGATGGTCAATACACGCCAGGCAACTACCAACTGCGTGCCAAAACCAAGCTCACTGGAATCACCGCAATCAAATTGGAGGCTCTCCCAGATCCGCGCCTCCCAAGCAACGGTCCTGGTCTCGCTACGGACGGAAACTTCGTGCTCAGCGAGTTCGTTGTTCAGCAGGTAGCGCTTGATGCGAAACGTGCGAAGAAGGGCGAGGGGGCAATTACCATCAAGAGTGCTCAGGCAGATTTTAGCCAGGACAATTTTGATGTGTCAGAGGCACTCAAAAAGGGCAATCGTGATCGCGGTTGGGCCGTCTCTCCTCAGGCGGGTTATCGTCACGAAGCGATTTTCTATCCACAAACGCCCATAGGCGGGGAAGGGGGAGTGCAATTGACATTCCAAATGCTGCAGGGTTTCCAAAATGGCCGTTACAATCTGGGTCACTTCCGTATCTGGGTTACCTCCAATCCTATGGCACGCTTTGGTGCGCCAAAAGCCGTCGCGGAGGCTATTCGCACACCAATGGCAAAGCGCACAGTGGAACAGAAGAAACTCCTGAGTGATACCTTTGCCGCGCAGTTCCGCGAATATCAGGCGGCACAAAAAGTGGTCGCCAATGCGAACAGACCATTGCCTGTAGACCCTCAGTTGGTTGATCTGGAGTTCCGTCATGCAGAATCGCAGAAGCCCATCATACTTGATGCGAAACTCATTCAACTCCGCCGTGATGTTGAACTCAGCAAGGCCCAGCTAACGACAAAGCGCCTGACTGCTGCGCAAGATCTCGCTTGGGCGCTGATCAATAGTCCTGCGTTTTTGTTCAACCACTGATCCTTAGCCAAAGAGGTCCAGTTGAGCGTGCTCACCTTCGGGTGACGCCGCCTTCTTCTTCGGTGGACGCGCAGCCACCGCAGTGGGAGTGGGCACGTTCGTCACGCTCTGGGCTGGCTGGTGACCGCTCTCAAGTTGCGCCAAGACCTCCTTGGCGCGGCTGATAACTTCCTCTGGTAGGCCCGCCAATCGTGCCACCTGGATGCCGTAACTTTTCTCTGCGCTGCCAGGCAGGATTTTGCGGAGAAAGATGATCTGCTGGTTCCATTCCTTCACCGCCACATTGTAGTTCTTCACCGCACTCCGGCTTTGTGCCATCGCAGTGATCTCGTGGTAGTGAGTGGCGAAGAGAGTGCGTGCACCGACCTTATCGTGCAGATGTTCCGCCACGCTCCATGCAATGCTGAGTCCATCAAACGTACTCGTCCCGCGTCCGATCTCATCCAAGATGACGAGTGATCGATCCGTGGCGTTGTTCAAGATCAACGAGGTTTCGTTCATCTCCACCATGAAGGTGGATTGGCCGCGTGCGATGTCATCGCTGGCTCCGATCCGGGTGAAGATGCGATCAACCAAGCCAATCTCCGCCGATGCCACCGGCAGGAAGCTGCCGATCTGCGCCATGAGCGTCAG
>CAZCAL010000104.1:0-7543 GCA_964496625.1 uncultured Verrucomicrobiaceae bacterium
GCTCAAAATGAAGACCGTTCTGACGGCGGCCCATGAGGGGATCGTCCCCTGGCCTGCGGAGCGGGAAAGCATCGAGTGGCCGCTGCGCACTGCTTGGGCGCGTCCCATCGCGGTGGTGGGTTTTACCGTGGCGATGCTGGCTCTTGCCGCCTGGGTGCCCATTCCCGCCATGGCAAAGGCCAAGCAACGCACCATCGAAAAACCAGCCGCCCTTGAGGATGTGGAGAAATGGCTGGAGCAACTGCGCAAACAAGATGCTGCCGACGAAGAATCACTGAAAGAGGTAGAGGAAAAAGTGGCGGAGTTGCTGCAAAAGCCCGCCGAAAACTGGTATGAGCACGGCACCCTGGAGGCTGCAGATCATTTAAAGGAGCAGACCACCGATATGCTGCGAGATCTGGCCCGCAACCTCACGGAGGCTGAGCGTGCCGCTGCCGCTCTGGAGGCAGCGGGGCAGGCGCTGCCAAAGGCGACGCGTGATGCATTGGCGGAGGCAATGAAGAGTGCGCTGCAAGGCATGAAAAGTGGCGATATGAAGCCGAGCGAGGAACTCATGAAGCAGCTGCAGGGCATGTCTGGGGAAGAACTGGCCTCCAGCTTGTCCCCAGAGCAGATGAAACAGATGGCGGATGCCTTGAGCAAAAACAAGCAGGCGCTGGAAGAAGCGCTGAAGAACTCGCCGGGCCTGAACTGGGAGGACATGGTCTCGCGAGCCCCTAGCAAGGGCGACGGTAAAGGCAGCGGACCCGATGGATCCAACGAAGGGCTGGGAAAGGGCGGCGTGAATCGTGGACCTGGAACGGGAGAGCTGGGCCTCAAGCAAGACCCAACGAAAATCGACTCGACGAAGCCGGAGCAACTCAAATCACAAGTCGACCTCCAGCGCATGGCCCCCGGCGATTTAATCACGACCACCGATGGCAAGCACAAGACGGATAACAGCTACGGCGGCCCGAGCGCTAGCGGTGCGGCAGCCAAACCCGCAGACGGCGGCGCTGCGGTCTGGCAGAACTCCTTGGTGCCGAGCGAACGTCAAACGCTCCAGCGCTACTTTAAGCAACCTTGATCCCCTTTCTCCATGACACCTATCTCAGAAACTGAAGCCACCGCCGCAGCCGCGCAGATTCAGCGGCTCCGTCAGACCCTCCAAGGCGTTTTGTTTGGGCAGGAGACACTCATTGATCTGACGCTGAATGGTTTATTGGCAGGCGGGCATCTTTTGCTTGAGGGCCTGCCTGGACTTGGGAAGACAGAGTTAGTGAAGGGCCTGTCAAAGGCCATCCAACTGCAATCGCGGCGCACCCAGTTCACTCCAGACCTGCTGCCGGGGGACATCACAGGCAATCCGATGCTCCAAGAGACCGAGAACGGGAGGCGTTTTGTTTTTCAGCCCGGCCCCATCTTTGGCAACATCATTCTCGCCGATGAAATCAACCGAGCATCGCCCAAGACGCAGTCCGCCCTGCTAGAGGCGATGCAGGAACGACGCGTCACGGTGATGGGAGAGACGCACCCCCTTCCCCGCCCCTTCTTTGTTTTGGCAACGCAAAACCCAATCGAACTCGAAGGCACCTACCCGCTGCCAGAGGCGCAGCTTGATCGCTTCCTCTTCAAACTAGATGTCCACAGCAACGATGCCGCTACGCTTGAAAAGATCGTGCTGCATCGCGAGATCGGGGTGGAGCCTGAGGTGGCGCAAGTCATTGATGCCGATGGGCTCAATCAACTGCTGGACCTAGTGCGGAGAGTCTTCATGCCACAGCCTGTGGCCAATTTCATCGCTCGGCTAGTGCATGGCACGCAGCCAGGGCAAACATTCTCCGGCGGGGTCAAGTTTGGGGCCAGTCCACGCGCTGCCTTAGCGCTTGCGGCCGCAGCGAAGGCGCGTGCCTTGATGGAGGGACGGCTTCACGCTGCGTATGAAGATGTGCGAGCGATTGCTGGCGCGGTGCTGCGGCACCGACTGCTGCTGGACTATGGCGCAAAGCTGGAAGGCATCACACCGGACGGAGTGATCGCACGACTCGTCGAGAACATTCCTGCCCAAGAAAAGCCTCTGCCGGGCAGTCTGTCCGCAGCGAAGATCTAGCACCGCCTGTTTATGCGTCTCCTCTTGATCGCTCTCTGTTTGTCCCTCGTGTCTGCGCACGGGGGCGACCTTTCACTCTCATGCCGAACCCCGCTAGACAGTAAGGTCAAAATACAGATCACCTCGTGGCTGAGGCAACGCCCATCGGTGGGCTTCATGCCATTGCGGGTCACGATTCAAAATGGCACGACCTCGGCGGGCACGATCCTGCTTTCTCGGACGGATCGACGTGGTGGGAGAAGCATCTTTTTCTCACAGGAATTCTCGGTGCCGTCCAGTAATGAACGCAGCTTTGAGGTGATGCTGCCCATCGGGGCCGGCGGAACCGGCGGCTACTACGACACCATCACGATCTCCGGCATGGGCATCAATTCTGAAGTCAATCTGCCCATAGATACCTCTGGTGGTGCAGTGGAACCGTATTCGCGATATTTGGCTGTGTCCGATAGCCTTCATATCAGATCATGGAATGGAATTTCCTCTGGGCTTTCCAGTGAAAATCAGGAGGTGATTGGTTGCGCGGTGGACCCGATGACAGCCCCTACGGATTGGCGTGGATACACGGGTCTGGCCCAATGGTGGATGACGGGGGAGGAATGGCAGAAGATACCCAAGGCCAGTAAGTCAGCACTGTTGGAGTGGGTGGCGTTGGGTGGTGAGATCGTGGTGATCTGCGCTAAAGTCGACGCTGCCTCGCTCGAGGCCCTGGCGTTACCTGGCGGCAGCAGATTGGTGCAGCTTTACGGGAAAGGTCGCATCGACGTTGCCGAGGCCGCCAAAAACGGCGGCGTCCCCAATGAGGCAATCTCCTTCCAAAGGCAGCGGAGCGGGAAGCTGAACATCGAAAAATCTGTGAACACCCACAAGATCGGAAAATGGATGAACGAAATCGTCGGTATCCTCCAGATGAGAGGGTGGCTCATTTTCCTCTTCATCATTGCCTTTGCCGTGGTCGTCGGTCCCGTGAACCTGTTTGTGCTGGCGGGGAAAGGTCGCCGTGCTCGGCTCTTCTGGACAACGCCGCTGATTTCTCTGATTGGAAGCCTGCTGCTGGCATTGATCATTCTTTTTGAGGATGGCACCGGCGGCGTAGGGGCGCAATTGATCCATGTGACATTGATGCCAGATGAGAAAAAGATCGCCATCACCCAAGAACAGACTTCTCGCACCGGGCTGCTCTTGAGTTCAAACTTTGCCATCGCCGAACCGAGCCTGATGCAGCCAATGGCATCTAAATTTGTCGAAGACTATCGGCGGAGCCCTTATGACCGCAGCGGCTCAGAGAATTGGAGTTGCACCCCAGAGTCGCGCTTCGGAGACTGGTTCCGTAGTCGCAGTGTGCAATCGCACCTCCTGCAAGCGGTGCGTCCGAGCCGCGCTGCGATTGAGTTGACGACCGGATCGACGCCTCATGTCGTTTCGACCATTGATGCGGAACTCAAGGTCCTCTATCTCATCGATGACGCTGACAAAGTATGGAAGGGAGAAGCGGTGGCGACTGGGGAAAAGCATGACCTTCAGCCCAGTAGCATTCAAGAATTACGCGACTGGCTTACACAGATCCGTAGTGACGTTGCGCCAGGGACAATCGTCAGCAAGGGATTGACCGATGAACTCCCGCGATCCGGTTCCATCTATGCCGAGGCTGCAGACGGCGCAGGATTCGCCATCAGCACGCTGAGCAGCATCCATTGGAAGCAGCGCAAAGCCTTCATCACCGGTCCTTATGTCACCCGTTGATCCATCCATCAAACTCCTTTGCCATGGTCACTGAAGCATCCAGCGCAGCATCCCCTGCCACGCCACCCCCAATTCCTCGGGCGTTTGTCGAGGTGCGCGATCTAAGCCGTCGCTTTGCCAACGTGCACGCTGTGCAGGGCATCAGCTTTGACATCTTTCCCGGCCAAGTGGTTGGGTTCATCGGTGCCAATGGAGCGGGTAAAACGACAACAATGCGCATGATGGCATCCCTGGATTCACCGGATGCCGGCTTCGTCCGCATCAATGGTCATCGCGTCTCCCAGAAGCCTGCTGAAGTAAGGAAACTCATTGGCTGGATGCCGGATTCCTATGGAACGTATCCGAACATGAGCGTGCTGGATTACCTGGATTTTTTTGCTCGTGCTTATGGTCTGAAGGGCAGCGCGAGACGTGAACGCATCGCGGATGTGATGGACTTCACGGACCTAGTCCCGCTGGCGGAGCGGCAGATGAGCAAACTGAGCAAAGGCATGGGTCAGCGACTCTGCTTTGGGCGAATGCTGCTGCCAGACCCGGAACTCTTGATCATGGATGAACCGGCTGCGGGACTAGACCCCAAGGCGCGCATCGAGTTTAAAAACCTCGTTCGAATCCTCGCGGAACGTGGCAAGACGATCTTTATCAGTAGCCACATTCTCAGTGAGTTGGGGGAAATGTGCGACACGCTGCTCTTCATTGATGGCGGAAAGTTAGTTTATCACGGCGGAGCCGAAGACCTGCGGCGGGGGGATCTCCAGCAGCAGTCATTGCTCGATGTGACGGTGCTCGGCGGGCCGGAGGCACTGGTCAGTTGGGCGGAAATGCGCCCCGGATGGAAGGTGGTGGATCAGCGTCGCAATGGCGCACGCCTGACGCTGGAGTCCCTGGATGATAACGCCGTCGCAGCGGCCTTGCGGCAGATGATTGCGGACGGCATCCAAGTTCTGGAGTTTCATCGGGTGGAACGCAAACTGGAGGACGCCTTTGTGGATATCCTCCGCAACCAGACGCCGCCCGCATGATCGGTGCCGCAGATCAAAATCGCCAACTTGCCGCCATCGAGGACTATCCCGACTGGCTGCACCCGCTGCTGGTAAAAGACCTTCGCCAGAACCTTCAATCGGGCGGGTTCATGATGGTGTTTTTGTGGGTGCATGTCAGCTTGGCGCTGTTGGTTGGAGGCCACGCCCTCGCCTTTGCGAATGGAGATTCAATCGACACTTTCACCGGCTTGTTCTGGACCGACATGGTGGTGATTTTTTGTGTTCTCCTGCCGTTCAGAGAACTCTTCAATGGTGCCGTCGAGATGCGCAGTCACGGCATTCTGGATCTGGTGCGCATCACCACGATGTCCGCAGGAAGCATTGCGACTCAGCGTTGGCGCTGTGGTGCACTGCTGATTGGGATCCTTGCAGTTTCAGTGCTGCCTTATGTTTTGCTGAGATATTACGCCGGGGAAGATTTAGTGCGCGACCTTTTGGGAGTCATGGTCTTGGTCGTGGATGGTTTGGTTTTGCTGTCGATCTGCATCCTTGTGTCAGGCACGCGCGGCATTGCCAGAGCGGTGCTGATTACCCTGCTGTTCATGCTCTGGCTACCATTTTACGGCTATCTTAGCTGTTGGTTGTTTGAGAATCATAGCTCGAGGGGTGGCAGCATCGTCGGTTGGGCCTTCGTCTCCGCCATCGCATTCATGGTTAGCCTCGGGCTGGCCATTGATGTTCACCAAAATCCAATTCCTGAAAAATCCTGACCTTTCCTCATGGCCACCCCGACCACCGCAACTCTGGATCCGCAGCATGACACCTTTGCCGATTGGCTGAGCCCGATCTTGGTCAAAGAACTGCGCCAGGGAATGAAGACTTACGCGTTCGCGACGGTCTTCATTGGCATCCAATTGGTGATGATCCTGACTTTTGGTATTCAGGCTCTCTTTACCAAGGGGCCACAAGCTGATTTCAGCGATGCCGAAGGCTTCTTTTGGGCGATGATCTGGGTGCCAGCACTGATCATCATGCCGATGCGCGGCATGTCTGCTGTGACGGAAGAGTACAAGGCGCAGACTTTAGAATTGATGCAGATGACGCACATGAGTTCGGTCCGCATCGTCATCGGAAAGTGGATCGGCATCGTGGCGCAGACACTGCTTATACTCACCTCCCTGCTACCCTACGCCATCCTGCGCTACTTCTTTGGAGGCGTGGACTTGACTGCTGATCTGAAGAATATGGTGATGATCATGCTGGCCTCAGTCACGCTGAGCGCGAGCATGATTGCGATCTCGACCTTGCACGGTGCTCTTCGTGGACTTGTAACGATTGCGTTTGTTTGGGCTGCACTGGGGCTGGGAAATATGGGGAGATACCTTTTCAGAGGCGGCTCCGGTTCGTTTTTTTTCGGCAGTTCGATGATGTCGTGGTGGGCAGTGGCTGGGGTGGGGTTGATCGCTGCAGGTTACACCGCTTTTAGTTTGGAGATCGCTGCGTCGAGGATTGCTCCCGAGGCAGAAAATCATGCCATGAGGAAACGCCTGGTTGCCGGCGCGGTACTGCTGGCCGCAACGGCGTTCGTAGTTTTGCTGCGTGTACTTGGCTGGGATCGGGAATACGGTGTCGGCGCGCTGGGCATGACCCTACCCATCTTGGTCTGGACAATGGTGGATGGTCTGACAGAGCTACCCATCGCCAACCCGCAAACCTATCGGACAATGGCGACCCGTAGTTGGCTGGTGCGCCGTCTGGGAATAGCATTCCATCCTGGCTGGCCGAGCGCCTTGATCTTTGCAATGCTGACATTTGGCTTGTTCTTCGCTGCCCTGGCTCGATCTATCCCAATCACAGCCAAGGCAGATGAACTGAGAACCATGATGATCTTGGCCGGCGGTTGGCTTCTCACTCCACTGCTGCCGCTGCTCTGGATGAAGAATCTGAAGCAACGCATGATGGGATTCCTCGGCATTCAGCTACTCTGTCTCTTGTTGTTCATTGTTGCGAATATCATGAAGGATCACTCGCGACTGGCTTCTGGGGAGGGATGGACGGCTCTTTCATTCATTCCGTCTTGCTCTCTTTACATTGCGATGGAAGAGGGATTCGCGAACGGAGTTGCGCAAGAACTTGCAGCGATCTCTGGGGTCGTGACACTCGGCATCCTCGCAATCCTTCTCCTTCGTGCGATGAATGAGTATAAGCTGATGCTCAAGGTCGAGCGAATAACGAGGCAAGGCGGCGAAGGCTAAACTTCACCTGCGGTCAGGTGTTTGAATGCCGATTCGATATTGCCACACCAATTTCTTGGTGTTCAGTACTCGACTTTCCTCATGTGCGGCTTTCTTGGCTGGTTTCATCCTCAACCCCTTCCCTGGTCTCCAGAGCAGCAACGGCTCCAGTCAGACTCCCTGCGCAGCATCTCCCATCGGGGGCCGGATGACGATGGAGTGATGGATTCACCTGGCGTTTGGATGGGATTTCGGCGCCTGTCGATCTTGGACCTCTCTCCCGCCGGACATCAGCCGATGGCCTTTACTGGCGGGCGTCACACCCTGACTTTCAACGGGGAGATCTACAATTTTCGCGAACTACGAGCCCAACTTGGAGAGCCCGCTTTAGCATCATCGGGCGATAGTGCTGTGCTCGGAACGCTGCTGGCGACACTACCCTTGGAACAAGTGCTGGAACGCCTGCGCGGCATGTTTGCCTTTGCGTGGTGGGATGC
>CAZCAL010000104.1:7553-12523 GCA_964496625.1 uncultured Verrucomicrobiaceae bacterium
TGCTGACGGGACCTTGTGGATCGGCTCTGAACTGAAGGCCGTGCATCAGTTGAGCGGTGGTGATTGCGGCACGTCTCGCCGCGCTATTGCTCAGTATTTGCGTTGGGGTGCAGTGCAGGCACCGGAGACTCTGTTTGAGGAGATTCAATGCCTGCCTCCAGGGCATCTCCTGCGTTGGAAGGATGGAAAAATCGACATTCGCGCCTACTACACGCCCTCTTGGCCCAGCCAAGACGAGTGGATCATCGACCCCGTCGAGCAGCGCCGTGTGGTTCGGGAGACTTTGCTCGGCAGCGTACAGGCACATCTCATCGCCGATGTGCCTGTGGGCGTCTTTCTCAGCGGCGGGCTCGACTCTACCCTCATGACGGCGTGCATGAGGCAACTCGGCCAGACGGACATTCAGGCCTTCTCCATCGGCTATAGTGATGATGCGGGTGTTCCCGATGAAACGGACGCCGCGGAGCGGACAGCGCGCCACTATGGCTGCCGATTTACTCGGGAGCGAGTGAGTGCGGAAATCCTTGAATCGAAACTAGACCGCTACCTGCAACAACTCGACCAACCCTCTGGCGATGCGTTGAATACATGGCTCGTTTCCGAAGTGGCCGCACAGCATGTTAAAGTGACGCTCAGCGGTCTGGGCGCTGACGAGTGGTTTGGCGGATACAACTACATGCGGCTGGCACGATTGGCGGACCGGTGCGGTCTGGCAGCGTCGGCTTTGGGAGCCGCGACAGGTAGCGTGATGCGGCATTTGAACACGCTCGCACCGCAATCCATCAAGGGACATCCCGTCTGGAAGGCCCTCTTCTATGCCGGTGGTGGAGCAGGCCAATCCGTGGGCGATTGGCATACGCACGCGCGCAGCATCATTCCCGAGTCCGACCTCCGGGTGCTGATGAATTTGCGCGCCGATGAGCCCGCCGCTTGGACTTTGGAGACACCTGAGCGCAATCACTTGCTGGCCCATCTTGATGAACGTGCGCCTGACTCATGGCTGCACCAAATGCTGATGATGGAGACGGAGACCTATCTCGCCAACACCTTGCTGCGTGACAATGATGCCACCAGCATGGCGCACAGCCTGGAACTCCGCGTGCCACTGGTGGACAAGGAAATCTTTGCTCTCGCCGGTCGCATCCCACCGACGGCAAAGCTAACCAATCAAGGAGGGAAACGCATTTTGCGCGATTCGATGGCGGATCTGCTGCCGGAGTGGATCCTCAATGATCAAAAAAAGAAGACCTTCACCTTGCCCCTGATGAAATGGATGAGACATCCCCGCTGGAGAGATCGAATCCGCGATACACTCCAGTCTCAGGCCTGCCGCGAGCGTGGGTGGATCGATCCCGCAGCCTCGCAGCAGGTGTTAGAACGGTATGAGAAGAGCACGGACAATTCAAAAGCAGCTTGGCCGCTCAGTCAGTCTGTCTGGCAATTGTTTGTACTTGAGTCATGGGCGCAGCGTCATCTCTGATCTCCTTCTGCCATGCGTATCCTCCAGGTCTTCAATCGTTACCTCCACCCAGGTGGTGAGGAGAAGTCCGTGGAGCGCATTTGCCGCCATCTCTCGGAGCGACATGAGGTCAGTCGCTGTCTCTTTGATAGTCGCGATTGGAAACGGCCTGACGGCCCCTCTGCGGTCAGTCAGGCACTGCGACTTTTTTACAATCCTACCGCCAAACGACGCTTTGACTTCTGTGCAGACGAGTCCGCCCCGCAGGCAGTCTTGACTCACAATATCTACCCAGTCGCATCGCCCGCCATCTACTACGCAGCGAAGCAGAGACGGATCCCCGTCATCCAATACCTGCATAACTTCCGCCCCTTTTCTGTTGGTGGCACGCTCTATAGTCGAGGCCGAATCGTGGACGACGCATTGCGAGGAGACTACAGCGCAGAGATTTGCGAAGGCACCTGGCAGGGCAGCAAAGTTAAGACCGCACTCTTTGCGACCATGCTGCAACTCCTGCACGCCAGCGGCTGGTTGCGACAAGTTCGTGCCTGGGTTGCCATCAGCGATTTCATGCGGGACCGCTTGATTGAGGCGGGGGCCGTTCCTGAGGACCAGATCTTTACTCTCCGCCACTCCTGGGATGCGATGGCGACACCACCTGAAACAAGGGATGCAGGTGCCTATCTTTTTCTCGGCAGACTGGTGGAAGAAAAAGGCATCGCGCCCCTGTGCGCAGCCTGGGACGAGTTGCGCGCAAAACTCGGCAAGGCAACTCCGCAGCTTCGCATCGCTGGCGAAGGTCCATTGGCGGACCTAGTGCAAAGCCATGCAGCAATGAATCCGTCCATCGTTCCGCTCGGGCTCATTGATGGAACACAAAAGCACGAAGAACTCCGCGCCTGCCGCGCTGTCGTCGTGCCATCGACATGGTGGGAACCGCTCGGCATCGTCGTTTACGAGGCCTTTGATTATTCCAAACCAGTGCTCGCCGCACGTTCTGGAGGGCTCACGGAAACGGTGGCTCAGGCCCGCACAGGGTTTCGTCACGAACCGGGCCAGCCTGGGTCTTTGGCAAATGACGTGCTCAAGTTGGAGTCGATGTCAATGGACTCGCGGGCAACCATGGGGCAGGCGGCGCGGAATTGGCTGCTGCGTGAAACCAGCGTCGGAGCTTGGCAGAACCGATTTGATGAGATCCTGCGGCGTATCGAGCGACCTTAGCGCTGCAGTGGCCAGAGTCATGCCTCTCCCCAAATTTGGAATGCCGACGACTCGTCGGCTCTCCGTTGCGTCAGGGATCTATACTTTGCGTCGTAAGGTTTTGCGATTTTACGCAGACGTAGGCAGTAGAATCATGGCAGTAGAAGTTCAGCATCTGAACCAAAGTTGTTACCAATATCCAGACTGAGCCCTCTTTTGATTCATTCTACTGCCCCAATTTTACTGCCTGCTGCTCAACGCATATTCACGAAACATGATGGTTCGCAGCATATAACCATATCAGCCTTCGGCTCAGGAACACCACATTCACATTGACGAGGTATTGCCGCCGCTCCTAGCTTCAGACCCACCATGAACCGACTCGCCCTTGTTCCGCTGCTTTCCGCACTGCTTGCGCTACCGACGCAGGCTCAACTCGCCTCCAACGGTGCCACGGCATCATTTCGAGGTAGCCTGCCACCCAAACCGGTAGCGGCTCTCTCCGCAGAACAAGAGGACGGGTTGGCAAAGCGGCTGACGGCATTGACCGCCGACTTTCAGCAGGTGAAGAACCATCCTCGCGCTGCCGACGCCGACATCTTCTTGAAGGCAGTGCGATACGCACTGGATTTCGACGAGTGGTATGACAAGAAGCCAGAAGATGGCATCAAAAAGGCGTCCGCACTCTTGGATGAGGCAGAAAAGCGCATCGCGGGGCTCTCGAAGAACGAGACACCTTGGCTAGGAGGCAGCGGGCAAAAGGTGCTGGGATTCTACTCCGACATTGATGATTCTCCCCAGCCGTACGGAGTGGAAATTCCTGAGGGTCTCGCATACGGAGCAGGCCAGAAGCCAGTCCCTATGTGTATCTGGCTGCATGGTCGCGGCGACACCAGCACGGATTTGTCTTTCGTTTACAGCAAACTGACCGCCAAGAAGCCAGGGCAGTTTCAACCCCAGGGCACCATCGTGATCCATCCATTCGGACGCTATTGCAACGGCTGGAAAAGCGCTGGTGAAACCGATGTCTTTGAATGTCGGGACGACGCCAAAGAACGCTTTCATATCGACGAGAACCGCATCGCGTTAGCGGGCTTTAGTATGGGAGGCGCGGGGGCCTGGCATCTCGGCGCGCACTTTGCAGATCAATGGGCCTGCGTCCATACCGGAGCAGGCTTTGCCGATGTGAAACGCTATCAGAAGCTCACGCTGGACAAGTATCCAGTGTGGTATGAGCAAACGCTCTGGGGTGTCTATGACGTGCCAGACTACGCCCGCAACTTCTTGAATGTGCCGCTCATCAGCTACAGCGGCGAGATCGATGCCCAGCGCGATAGCGCCGAATACATGATGGAGGTTCTAGCCAAAGAAGGCATGCACCCACCGCATCTCATCGGCCCAGGGATGCCTCACAAATATCATCCTGAGACCATCAAAGAGGTCCAGCGTCTCATCGAGGAAGCAGTGGCGAAGGGGCGTGATCCGATGCCCAAGGAGGTGCATCTTCAAACCCGCTGCCTAAAGTATAACAAAATGTTCTGGGTCAGCATTGGGCAGTTCGAAAGTCAGTGGGAAGATGCTCGCGTCGATGCCAAAATCGATGACCAGCTCAAACAGATCCTGGTAACGACGAAAAACGTAAAGCTCCTCTCCATTGACCGCGACAAAAAAACCGCTGGCTACGATGCAATCATCAACGGCATCAAAGCCGATGGGAACGGAGTCCGAGGCTACACATTCCGCACTCCAGACAACGGCGGCGAACCAACTTGGGTGTCTGCGGGACGTGGCGAAAGCTTTACCATCGGGCAAAAAGGCTGGGTTCCTTCAGGCCCAGCAGACTTTGCCTTTGAAAAGCGCTTTATCATCGTGCTGCCCGATCAAAAAGGACAGCATCCAAAGATTGACGAATGGGCCAATGCAGAAGCAGCCCATTTCATCCAACGGTGGCGCAGTTTGATGCGGGGAGACCCGCTGGTCGTTAAGGCATCAGAGCTTACTGATGAGATGAGGGGCACTCGGATTCTGTGGGGTGATCCGACTTCAAACTCAGCAATCAAAAAGATCGCGGATCAACTCCATGTGAAGTGGGTGGGGGACAAACTTGTTATCGGCGAAAAATCCTTCGATAGCGCCACCCATGTGCCCGTGATGATTCAAGGATTCCCCGTCCACAATGACACCGAGCAGGTCGTGCTTAACACCGGCCTCACCTTCCGGGAGTCTCATGACCGCACCAACTCCCTACAAAATCCGAAACTCCCAGACTGGGCGATCCTCGATATTACCCAACCACCTGACGAAGTGAGCG
>CAZCAL010000105.1:0-12515 GCA_964496625.1 uncultured Verrucomicrobiaceae bacterium
AAGGGTGGCGGTCGCAGTGACGAAAGAGGGCTGGGCTGCTTCAAATCGCTCTACCCCGCAGCCAGCCTCATTCTCCGAGACAAAAGGCAATGCACTATGGTATAATGTTCGGAATAGGGTCGGTCGGACGACTGGAGGTGCGTATGGCAATGTTCCGACTCGAAGCGAAGATTTTCAGCCGCGAAAAGCGTGGCCGGTCAGTCGTAGCTGCCGCCGCTTACCGCGCAGGGACGAAACTCCGCGACGAGATTAAAGAGAAGATTTTTGACTATGCTCGGCGGAGCAAAGGAGTGGTCAGTCATGCAATACTCACGCCTGAAGAAGCGCCCGCGTGGGCGCACGATTCTGGCGCACTATGGAACGCGGTAGAAGCTGGCGAGAAGCGCAAAGACGCTCAGCTTGCTCGCGAATTCATTCTCTCAGTTCCGCAGGAATTGCCCACTCAGGCCCAATTTCAAACGGCAGTGGATTGGGCCAAAACCCATTTGGTGAACTCCGGGATGATTGCCGAATTGTCACTTCATCATCCAAAGTCAGGCAAGAATCCGCACGTCCATATTTTGTGCACCATGCGCAAATTGGAGGGCGAGGAGTTCAGCAAGAAGAAGGCAACGGAATGGAATGACGTTGGCCTTCTGGTCAAACAGCGGGCCTCCTGGGCGGAGGCGGTGAACGCCGCGCTTGAACAAGCCGGACGTGAAGAGCGGGTGGATCACCGGTCACTTAAAGACCGGGGAATCGACCGCCTCCCGCAGCCAAAAATTGGCGTGGCTGCAACTGCCCTAAAGCGCCGGGGAGTCCAAGATGACCCGAGACGCTTTCAGGATGTCCGCCGCATTAAAGTCCTCAATGAGGTTCTCCCGATGATGAAAGCCATCAAGGGACAAGGTGAAGTGGCACAGAACGGAACTGGCAAGTCGTGGTGGGAACGCTCGGTGGTGTTCCTGGGCCGCGTCAAAGAGCAGGCCGCCGAAGTTGCCAAGAACACCTGGAGGAAGTTTGTTGACGCCCGCAAGGGCCGCGATGACACGAAAGGGCCGCAACTTGAAATGTAATTATGGCAACACTCAATCCACTAAAACGGCGCTCAATGGATGCAATCGCGCATCGAGAGACACAGGCGCACATGCGCCTGTTCTCCGGCACGTCAGCCCCGAAGGTGAAGGCTGCACCAGTTGCCGCCCCCTCCTCGCCTCAGAGCTTTGCGCACAGCGTAAAGCGGCTGGCTATGGACGCCGTTTCCAACGTCGAAACCGTCGCCCAGGTCGGCTGGGTGAAGCTCACCGGCGGGGTGGCCGTTTATTCGGCAAGGATTCGAGAGGTGGACCGCGAAGCGCAACAGAACGAAGCGCTGCGGAAATATGTAAAGGCTCAAGAGAAACAGGGCCGAGAATTCGAAAGGGAATAACATGAACGACCCTCTTGCACAGTTTCGCAAAAGACCGGCCGGAACGTCGGCGGACACTCCGCCGCCCAAAAGTTCCGACGAGTATGTTGCTTTTGACGCCAAAGACAAAGTGGACCGCCTCAAGATCAGGCGGGCAAATGACCCGACACGCTCGCCGGGCTATGCCTACCTCCTCGATATTGTTTATGACGGCCCGTATGGAACCAACTTTGTTTTGGTGTTCACCTTCCTGATGGTGCTTGTCAGGGGAAAGAATCTCCAAAGCGTTGTGATGGCTTTGGAAATGGGCACTGCCGATTTCATTCAGGAGTTCGACCCTGAAAGGTGGCAGGCACCCAAAGACGAGAAGGCTCCGTTTATCGAGTCCATCGAAGTGATTGTTCAAGAAAGCGGGCCGTCGATTGCCGACAGCGAAAGCGGCAAGAAGACGGTTCACTGAGTTTTGAGATGTTTGGTTTTGATTTTTTGAGGTGAAGAAAGAGGTAGGTTATGATGAACGGCATTCCTGAAACCGGCTTTGTCCGGCTCTCTCAGGTGTTAATCGTGATTCCCGTCGGCAAGACGTGCTGGTGGGAAGGTGTTAAATCAGGGCGTTTCCCCAAGCCAATCAAGCTGACGGAACGCTGCACTGCCTGGAGGGCAGAAGACATTCACGAGTTGATAAAGGCTCTGTCAGAACAGAACCCGACACGCCATTGAGCGAAGTGACTTTCGATTGCCTGGAATTTCGTTTTCTGCTAGAAATTTCCCCTCGAAGCGATGGCTCTCAAGAGGCTTCAACGAGGACAATTCGAGGCATAGCGGAGTGTTTGGGGGTATCAATGGGGGCATCACTAAAAATCTCGTTTTCTGAACCTCATGTTTTTCAATGCCTTGATATTGGAATATGAGTCTTCTCGACCGCACCACGCGAACCTTCGTTAAGGTTCGCCAGAGTCCGAAAAAATGAGGGAAACGGCCAGAATCGGCTAAAAACAAGCACCGTCGCCGTCCGCCTCGGACCGTTGACATTCGGGAGCGAGTTGGGGTATTGGTGGTGGTATCATTTCCATCAGCAAGAGGAGATACCCCCATGCCCCTCACTGACGCCAAGGTGCGTAGTGCAAAACCAAAGGAAAAGGCATACAAGCTCACTGATGGCGGTGGCCTTTATTTATTGGTCAACCCCAACGGGGGGCGCTACTGGCGCTTCAAATACCGATACGGTGGCAAAGAGAAGCTGCTGGCGCTGGGGGCTTATCCTGACCTGAGCCTTGCTGACGCAAGAGAACTGCATTCGCAGGCGAGGAGAACCCTCGCCTTGGGCAACGACCCCAGCGATGTAAAAAAGGAAGCCAAGCGACAGGCTGCACTCAATAGCGAAAACACATTTGAAGCGATAGCCAACGAATGGTGCGAGAGTAGAAAGCACAAATGGGTCACTAGCTATTCTGAGGCGATGGTCGAGCGACTGAAAAGGCACGTTTTCCCAAAGATCGGGCACCGGCCTATCAAAGACATCACCGCACCTGAGTTCTTAACCGTTGTGCGAGTTGTCGAAGGTCAGGGTTCGCTCGATCTGGCGCAACGTCTCATGCAGGCATCCGCGCAGATTTTCCGCTATGCCGTTGCCACAGGCCGCGCAGAGCGTAACCCACTGGTTGACCTTAAGGGCGCACTCAAACCACCTGTGCGAAAGCATCAAGCGTATCTAAAAGACCAGGACCTTCCAGACTATCTGGCAAAGCTGGAAGCGTATGACGGCAGCATTCAAACGAAGTTGGCTCTCAAGTTTCTTTTGCTGACGTTCGTTCGCACGACCGAGCTTCGAGCCGCTACTTGGAAGGAAATTGATTTCGATAAAGCAGAGTGGCGCATTCCAGCGGAGCGAATGAAAATGAGGGAGCAGCACATGGTTCCCCTGTCAAAACAGGCAATAGCCGTGCTGAGGGAATTGCAGTCATTAACGGGCCAATGGTCCTACGTCTTCGCAAACCAGCATAAGCCGTCTGGCTTTATGAGTGAAAACACCATGCTCTATGCTCTCTATCGCATGGGCTACCACTCAAAGGCAACGGGTCACGGGTTCCGTGCTACGGCGAGCACCATACTCAATGAACATGGTTTTGAGCCAAGCGTCATCGAGCGGCAACTGGCCCACGCAGAGCGAAATGAAGTGCGAGCCGCATACAATCATGCCCAATATCTGCCGGAGCGCCGGAAGATGATGCAGTGGTGGGCTGACTACATAGACGAAGCGGCAAGTAAGCCAGTTTCGAGCAACTGAAAGCGTGCTCCACGCCGCTGAATGCTGCCCCCTCGCCCCGCCTGTTAAGGTGTGACGCTGAGAATGGTTAGCCAGACGCGAGTGCGTCCAAGGCTGCTCACTTCCGCGCTTCGCTTGTGCAGTTTCGCCCCGTAAGCGCTTGCGCGGCCTTTCCCGTCCCTTGCTTAACCTGGCTCATTGCCTCGCTCACGTCACGCCAATCAAGGCGGACAGTAGCAAGGAGGACAACATGACCGTCGGTGAATTAGCACTTCTTATCAGTTCAGTAGCTCAACTGATCGCTTCATGCGTTGCAGTAGTCAGCACCAAGCGCCGCAAACGCTAAACTTCCGGGCGCTCGGCACAAGCCGTGCGCTCGATTTCGTCTAAGCCTCCGCCAAAAGCACACCCATAGACACCCATATTCAACGGTCCGCCTCTGGCGGTTCCGGCTCGCGCTCCTGCGTTTTGCTCGGCGCTGGCTTTTTCTGTCGCTGCGCCTCCTGTTCCTGCTCCCATTGCTCTCTGACCGCTCCAAGGGCGGTTTGGATGTCCCGCTCTTGCGTGGGGTGCTGCGCCGCTACGGCTTGCCGCAGGCGTGCGCCTAGCTTCTCCAGTTTGGCTGCTGCTTCTGTGTTCTGGTCGGCCATATCAAGAGATGAGGGATTGCGCTTCGCTGAGGCAGCGCGTGATTTTCATTCGGACGTTATCATATTGCAGATTGTGCTCGGTGGCGATCTCGCCGTAGGCGAGTCCGACCACATAATGCTTCCAAAGGAACTCGAAGCAATCCGGCTTGGCCTTGCGGAGCAATCCAACGGCATATTCCAGGTCGTGTCTTTCCTGGGCTGGAATGCCTGAACTCGGCTGCGCCGATTCTACCAACTGCAAAAGGTCATCCGGCGGCATGACCTGCAAGCGGTCGGCTCCCTGCTTTCGGAAGTAGTCACTGGCCTTGTTGCGGGCGATGCGATAGCACCACGCCCAAAACTCGCTTTGGGTGCCGCCCTCAAACTTGCTGAGACTCGTTGCAATGGCCTTGAGGGTTTCTTGAAGCACATCGTCTGCGGCCTGCTGTGGCACGCTCCCTAACACAAAGAATCGAAGCTCCGGGACGATCATCCGAAACAGGGCATCGGCCAGACTCAAGCGCTGGTCGAGTGCAGCCGTCACCCGGTAGGTGCGGACAAGTTTTAGCGGGTCATCCATTTTCGTTTCAGGCTAGAAGCCGCGATTTAGACGCGCAAATGATTTTGAAAACGTCTGTTCGGTTTCGGGGCTGGGGACGGACTGAACAGCAAATGGAAATGCTCGCCTCCACTCAAGACCCCCTGATTCTCGCCCAGGCCATTGCTGCGCTGCCGGGTTTGGTCCAGCGTGTGAGCACGCTGGAAGCCGAAATAGCGACACTCAGAAAAGCGGCGAGGCCGTCTGTCAGAAAATGCCTCTCGCTCAAAGAAAGCGCCGAGATGCTCGGCGTGTCTCAAAAGACGGTGAGCCGGTTCATTGAGCGTAAACTCTTGCGCCGCAGTCCTCTGACGGCGCTGGTTCGGATTCCAAGGGAAGACGTTGAAGCCTTGGCAAAGGCTACGCTTTGAGCTTTGAGAGCTGTTCCTGCTCATAGGCGTTGTCTGAGTCTGAGATGACCCATGAATAGGTGCGACGAATTAGGACGCCATTGTCACGATGGCCCTGCCATTTGGCGATTGCCTCCGCTGCTACCCCTTTGCGGAGAAACCATGTGATGCGAGCCTTGCGGAAATCAATCGGCGAGTAGGCCGGGAAGGCAAGGCGCGTGCAGGCGTTGTAAAGCGCCTGCTTGGGCGACAGGATCGAGAAGAGCGGTCCTGAGGCTGGCGAGCCTTGCCGCTCGTGCAAATCGAGGAGAAAGGGCTTCAAATGGTCGTAGATCGGCACGCGGAAATATGCGCCGGTCTTCTGGCGCTTCACCTCGATGTAGCCGCCCTGCCAGTTCACTTTCTGCCAGTCTGCATAAACGCATTCCGCTGTTCCAAGCGCTGCCTTGTGCATGAATTCCAGCATGTCCGCCGACCGTTCCGCCGTGTCGGAAAACGGGCGGCTGCGCACATGGTCACAAATCGCCTGGCACTGCTCGACGGTGGGAACCTGTGCGGGGGCGCGGTTCGCCTTCTTGCGGCGTATGGATTTGGGAACCTTGTCATACGGGGTTTCCGAAAGGTCGCCGTCGTGCAAAGCCAGCTCGAAGGCGTTCTTCACGATGCGGCTCATGTCATTGTAAGCGAGTGCGCCGAGCTTTTTGGAACGCCTTCCCAAAAAGTCCGAAATGTCGGAGGGCTTGATTGATTCAATCGGCTTCCGCAGGAACTCCGGGTAATCCATCTCAAAGCCGCGCCGGACCCAATCCATTTTGTCCTGTGTCGCTTCGCTCTTTCCCTTGAGCGAGTCTTTGAGCTTCTGGAGCAAATCGCCGAACGGCATTTGCGCGTTAGCGGGTGGCGGGTTTTCCAGCTTTTCAACCCATGCCTTGAATGCCCTTTCCGCCCACTTGCGGTCTGAGATGTTCTGCCCTTCCGGCGTGGTCAGCGCGATCACCTTCTTGACGCCCCGTATCTTCTTCTTGCCGTAGTAGCTGCCGTTTTCGTGGCGGTAAAGACCGGGGAAGCCGGGGATTTTCGAGAGGCTTTGGAGTGTTGACTTGGGGGCAACAATGTCCTTCGTTTTCATGCCCGAAGTTAATCGGGGTAACAAACGGGGGCAACATTTATTTTATGAATCACACCAAATCACGCTTTTACCTGGGCAAACAAAGGGTTTCAGAGTCGAAACAAAGCAGGTAAAGCAATCCTTTTACACCGAGTTGGTCGGGGGTTCGAATCCCTCTCCGTGTACCATCTCTGACCGCAGTAAACTGCGAGGTCATCGGTTCGAAGGAAAATCCAGAAGATTTCGGGCGGTCAGTCCACGTAAAGGAAGGCGTTGCTGCTGACGAGGGCGTGGCAGTAGGCGGCAAGTGCTAGAAGTGGGGCACTGGCATTTTCTTTGGCGGCAGGCCCGGCGGCGACTTCGAGCGGGGCGGGATGGGCCTCGTAATAGGTGGTCTGGGCTTTGATAAAGTCCTGCGCAGCCTGTTCGTCTGCCATGCTCATTGGGCGATTGTAGGCTAGTTCCCAGGCGCGGTGAATTTGTGCTGTGAGGTCGCTGCGTTCTGTCTGGACTCTGCGGGCGAAGTATCCAGCATACTCGCGCAGGTAGTTGTTGTTCATCAGCAGGAGACTCTGGGGGCTGACGGTGGTGACGGGGCGTGCCTCGCAGTTGGGATCTGTCATGGCGGGGGCATCAAAGGCGGCGAAGATCTCCAGTGGCCGTGTGCGGCGGATCTGGACGTAGATGCTGCGACGGAATTCTTCGCCATTTAGGGGAATGAACTTTCCAGTTTGGCGGCCTGCGGTGTCGGTGGTGTCGCTGCCAAGCACGATCTGACCTTCCTCCGTGAACATGACTGGCACGGCGGCACCGTCATGCTTGGTGTTGAGTTTGTCGCAAACGGAAAGCAGGGAGTCGCGGATTGCCTCAGCCTCTAAGCGGCGAACGTTCATGCGACTGAGGAGCTGGTTGTCTGGATCAATGCGCTCTGCTTCGCTGCGGCGCTCTGAGCTTTGCTGATAGGTGGCGCTGGTGAGGATGAGACGGTGCAGGCGTTTGAGGCTCCAGCCTTGGTTCATGAACTCGCTGGCAAGCCAGTCGAGCAACTCAGGATTCGTGGGCATTTGCCCGAGGGTGCCAAAATCTCCGACGGTTGGCACGATGCCTTTGCCAAAGTGGTTCATCCAGATGCGATTCACCAGCACGCGGGCGAGCAACGGGTGATGGCCGTCGGTGATGGATTTTGCAAAAGCGAGGCGGCGCCCGCTGGTGGGAAGCGCGGGGGCTTTCTCGGGGATGTCGATGGCGCGTGTGGCGGCAAGGACACTGAGGTCGCCCGGTTTCACCTGTTGCTTTGGTTGTTCAGGATCTCCACGATTGAAGACAAAGCTGGCTGGGACTAGCTCTGGTTTAGCGGCGGGCTTTTCAGTGAAGGCCTGGACAAATTCTTCGACTGGTTTTTTGGCACGCACCTCGGCGGCCGCTGCGGTCATCTTCTTCAGTTCGTCCGCATACTTCGTCTTGTAGGTAGTGTCGTAGAGGTAAAGGGATCCGGCGCTGAGTTTCTCAACGCTGGGGTTTGTGGAGAGCAGTTTCTTCTGCTCCGGCGTGCGCTTTGCCGCCGCAGTGTTGTAGGCCTCGCGTAGGGCGTCGCGGATGGCAGCATCTCGTTTGGCGAGTTCTTTGTTGAGCACATCGGCGATGAATTCATCTTGCTTAACGAGACGTGCGGCGTCGATCTTTTTGGCCTCGGCCTCGATCTGGGCGACGACACCTTCGCGTTCTGCCTTCGTCTGAAGTGAGATGAGGCGGCCTGCTGGGGTGCGCCAGTTTTTCATGTCGAATCCAGGCTCAAAAATAGCGCGGAAGCGGTAGTAGTCCTCCTGGGAGATGGGGTCGTAACGGTGATCGTGGCACTGAGCGCAGGCGACCGTCATGCCATAGAGAGCGGTGCTGACGACCTTGATAGTGTCTGTGATGCAGGCATTGCGGGTGGCGATGACATTGGACGCGCCTGTTCCATCGGGTGCCATGCGCAGAAACCCTGTGGCGGTGAGCAATTGCGCGTAGCGTTTGCGCTGATCCGCGCTGGGTGAGTCTGCAGTGATTCCTTCAGAAGCAGCGATTTCATCGCCAGCGAGTTGCTGACGAACGAAATCGTCAAAGGGTAGATCGCTGTTGAGGGACTCAATGACATAGTCGCGATACTTGTAGGCCCACTTGCGCTCCAGATCCTTGTCATCAAAGCCATCAGAGTCGGCATATCCGGCGACATCTAGCCAATGGCGACCCCAGCGTTCGCCATACTCGGGGGAGGCCAGCAAGCGATCAACTAGCGCAGCAACGGCGGCGGTGGGATCTTTGATAAAGGCTTGCTCAAAGGCAGTGGATTCCTCTGGGGTGGGAGGGATGCCGGTGAGATCAAAGGTGAAACGGCGGACGAGCGTAATTGGATCTGCCTGCGGGGATGGAGTCAGGCCTTTTGCGGCCAACCCCTTCTGAATGAAGGCGTCGATGGGATTTCCTGGTGCCTTCGTCTTTGGAATGCTTGGTTGCTGAATGGGCTGGAATGCCCACCAGGCGCGTTCTTCATCGGTAAAGGCGTGCTCAGGGCCGAGTTTCTCCGGCTCTGGTCGCAGGGTGCGGGCACCTTCGGCAATCCACTGTTGAATCGTGGCGATATTGGCCTCGCTGAGATGTGTTTTGCCTTTTGGCATCTCGCCCTTGCGGACCAACTGCAAAAGGGGGCTTTCCTCGGGTTTCCCCGGCTGGATGGCGGCTCCAGACTCGCCGCCCTGGAGGAGAAAGCGGGTCAACCGCACGTCGAGATCGCCCTTCTTGACGCCTTCTTCGCCGTGGCATTGGAAGCAATGGGTTTTGAAGATGGGGCGAATATCTTTTTCAAAAGACAGCGCTGCTGGTGGTGCTACGGCGGCAAGGAGCGTCCCACCGGAGGCGAGTAGGAGGGTGAGGAGTGAGGTAGAGACAACGCCAGCTTTCATGGGAAATAAGGAAATACGCGGGGTGCACCGCCTCTCTTGCGCTTTTGGCGACGCTGATTGCTACGATGCATTTTTTCCGAACCTGCCGAAAGCACCTGGGATGGGGGTCGTTTCAACACCTGTCATGTTGCGCACTTTATCCTTTTGTCTCTCGTTAGCCTTTGTGGCGAGCCCCGAATTTCTTCTCGCGCAAAAAGCCGGCGGCCCTGTGCCGGTAAAGAAGGGTGGATGGGTGCCCCCGATTACCCCAAGTGCCTTGCGCGATGCATTGGCGACCAATCCAGACGCATCAGCGATCAGTCAATTGCACGACAAGGTGATGCGGGCGTTTGGCAAAGAAAACCTGATGCAAGGCCGCGCAGGTGCCCGAGTGGACGGAACCGCAGTGATGTGGGCGATCATCGCGGCGCATCCCGCGAAGGTGGTTCATGCCGATGGGACCTTGCTGGGGGAGATGCGGCCATTGAGCCCGGATGGACTGCAAGTCCTGGTCGAAGATCAGCCGAATTTCTCTGAAGTTGTCTATCGCATTGAGGTGCAGGGAAACGTCCGTGCTGCTGGTACGGTGCGGATTGAGCACGCGGAACTGGGGCCGGATAGTCAGCCAAAAGCGGGTGTGCCGAAGGGCGAGCTAAAGACCTTTGTGTGGGACAAAAGCATCATCTTTCCTGGCACGGTGCGCACGGTGACGGTGTATCTGCCACCTGGATTTCAGGCAGACAAGGAGCAGTGCCTGATGGTTTGGCAGGATGGCAGTCGGCATGTGGATCCTGCGGGGCAGATGCGAGCGGGGGTGGTATTTGATAATTTGATCCATGCTGGGCACATGCCATCGACGGTCGGTGTGTTTATTGATCCGGGTCGCAATGCCAAGCAGAAGGAGGGCGATAAGGCTGCGAATCGAGGTTTTGAATACGATTCGTTGGGGGATGCGTATGTGCGATTTCTGCTCACGGAAATTTTGCCAGAAGTAGAGAATCGCTATCAGGTGAAGTTCATCAACGATCCTCGTGGCTGGGGCATCGCGGGTGGATCATCTGGCGGCATTTGCTCCTTCACCGCCGCGTGGGAGCGACCTGATAAGTTCAACAAGGTGCTGTCTTGGGTGGGCAGTTTCGTTGATCTCAAAGGTGGGCATGTTTACCCCTACCTGATCCGCAAGACGGAGCGCAAACCGATCCGGGTTTATCTGCTAGATGGCGAAAATGACCTGGATAACAAGTTCGGCAATTGGCCGCTCGCGAACAAGATGATGGAGGCCAGCCTACGCTACATGCAATACGATTACAGGATGGATTGGACGAAGTGCTTCCACGGCAGCAAAGGCATGGCCCCGATGTTGCCGGAGGCGCTGCGCTGGTTATGGCGGGACTGGAAGGAGACAGTGGGGGGGTGAGGGATCAGTCGGGAGTGCTACGCACTTAGCACCAATCCCCGCACCTTCCCTTGACGCATCCAATCCCAGCGTGGATCGTTTCCTGTTCATCTCATGATCCAATCCCGCGCCGACTATCTGGCTTACTTGGAGGCTGACCGCGTTGCGCTGGGTCGGCCAGGAGCGGCACCGCTTTTCTTGATTCAGGACCCGATTTGGTATTTTCAGCGGCTTCTGCGGCGATTGGAGTTTTACCTGAACTGTCGCAGGGCTGCTCTTTGGTGGCCTGTGCGGATGTGGGTGAAGTATCGATTCAAGTGTGCGCGGCTGCGGCTTGGGTTCAACATCCCACCGAACGTCGTCGGCCCAGGTCTGCGACTGGTTCACGAGGGCGACATTTTGATCCATGAATCAGCGCGCATTGGCAGTCACTTGCGGATGAACATCGGCGTCGTCATCGGGATCGGAACGGACGAAACGGCGGTGCCAGTGATCGGTGATTATGTCGTCATCGAACCCGGTGCGAAGATCTTTGGGGGCATCACCTTGGCGGACTGGACGCACGTTGGTGCGAATGCAGTGGTGAACAAGTCGGTCAGCGAGCCTGGGATGATCATCGCTGGTGTGCCTGCGCGAATCGTCAAAGCCAACCCTCTCTACCCGGGTGCAAAACCATGAGAGAGTTCACCGTATTTGGGGCTTCTCACTTTGTGGCATTGTTCGTGGTGGCTGGGGTAGGGCTTGGGATGGCGTGGCTGCGTGATCCCTGGAGACGGCGTGCAGAGCGACTGCTAGCGGTGTTGCTGTTTTTGATTTGGCCGCTCCGAGTTCTCGGTGCCTTGCGGGTAGGCACCTTGGCGCTGGATGATGCGCTGCCGCTACACTACTGCGATATCGCGGCGATTTGTGGCGGTGTAGCGTTGTGGACACGAGGTCATGATGGGTGCTGTGAGATCGTCTATTTTTTTGGCCTCGCTGGCACGTTGCAAGGGCTAATCACGCCACCTCTCCAGGTCGATTGGCCACATCCGCGCTTCTTTTATCACTTCCTTTGGCATGGTGGCGTGGTGATGACGGCGATCTATGTGGTGACGGCGATGCATCACGCCCCGAGGGCGGGCGCAGTATGGCGGATGATGGGGCGCACGCTGTTGTATGCTCTCATCGTGGGGGGGTTAAATGCGCTGCTGCATACGAATTACGGCTTCCTTTGTGAGAAGCCGCCGAGCCCTAGTCTGATGGACTCCTTGGGGTCGTGGCCCTGGTATGTGGGAAGCCTTGGCCTAGTGGCGCTAGTGTTTTACACCCTGCTCGACCTGCCCTTCATGGTTCGGCGGCGTCGCGCAGTGATCGGTCACGCTTCCCAGCGTCCGTAGATTCCGCACGGCAGGACTTTATCGTCTGCCTTGATCGGCAGGCCGACCTCGCCGGTGGAGATCTTGCCACCGTGGTCCACGAATAGTTCATCCAGCAAATTGCCCAGCACGGTGGGCGATAGACCGGTGGTGTAAGCGTTCACCAAGAGGAAAAGTGGCTTTTCTGAGAGCACCTCCAGGCACTCCTGAAGCAGAGGCCAAAGGTGCGTCTCCAGCTTCCAAAGTTCGCCACCCGCACCGCGACCATAGCTGGGAGGGTCCATGATCAGGCCCTCGTAGCGTCGTCCACGCTTTACCTCGCGACGCACGAATTTGACACAGTCATCGACGATGTAACGAACCGCGCTGCGATCCATACCGGTGAGCATGACATTCTCTCCGCACCAATCGACCATGCCTTTGGCTGCATCGACGTGGCACACATTGGCTCCTGCTGCTGCCGCTGCCACGGCTTCTTCTTCTGCAGCCTGAGCATTCTTGATGG
>CAZCAL010000106.1:0-541 GCA_964496625.1 uncultured Verrucomicrobiaceae bacterium
AACTTGGTTTAAAACCTCTTGCAAAAATCAGGGCTGTTGGAAAAGGCGGATGCCTCCAAGCTCATGGCGACGGGTTGGCACCCCCCTGAGCGATTTGTGAGCAAAGGTCGCGATGGCAAGACTGAAATTTTCGGGATCATTATCAGACCGTCCGCCTTTGATCCGAAGAAGAAGTATCCTGTTGTAGAGGAAGTCTATGCCGGCCCGCATTCTGCATTTGTTCCCAAAGATTTTGGGCGTTTGGTTCGGCAGCATCAGATCGCTGACTTGGGATTTATTGTCGTGCAGGCGGATGGTATGGGCACCAATCATCGGGGGAAACACTTCCATGATGTTTGCTGGAAGAACCTCAAAGATGCGGGTTTTCCAGATCGCATCGCCTGGATCAAGGGGGCAGCAAAAACTCGCCCATGGATGGACCTGTCCCGCGTGGGAATCTACGGTGGGAGTGCTGGTGGACAATCGGCGATGCGGGCACTGCTGGATTACCATGACTTCTACAGCGTCGAAACCCTCTATCTGCAAGACGGCAAGTACCAGT
>CAZCAL010000106.1:551-2382 GCA_964496625.1 uncultured Verrucomicrobiaceae bacterium
GCATGGATAAGATCTGGTGGAATGAACAGTGGATGGGCTGGCCAGTGGATGAGAGTTATAGCCTGAGTTCCAATGTGGAGGATGCGGGGAAGTTGCAAGGCCACCTGCTCTTGATGGTGGGGGAACTGGATACCAACGTCGATCCATCAAGCACAGCTCAGGTGATAGGCGCTCTGCAAAGGGCAGGGAAGGGCTTTGAGTTTATGCCCATCATGGGCACAGGGCACGGTGCCGCAGAGACCCCGTATGGGTCACGATTGCGTATGGAATTCCTGATCAGGCATTTACGTCCATGACGAAAAAAGTTACGATCCTCGGAGCTGGGGTTATTGGGTTGAGTTCCGCCCTTTACTGCGCGCGGCGAGGCATGAGCGTCACCATCGTTGAGCGCAATGGTGCATTGAGGGAGGGGTGTTCATTTGGCAATGCAGGAATGGTTGTGCCAAGTCATTTCATTCCATTGGCGGCACCAGGAATGGTGAAACTTGGGTTGAAGTGGATGTGGAATCCAGAGTCTCCGTTTTACATCAAGCCGAGGTTTGATCGAGATTTGCTCGCCTGGGGACTGCGATTTTGGACGGCATCGACGCCTTCGCATGTCGCAGCGGCAGCACCCATTTTGCGAGACCTTCATCTATTGAGCCGACAGTGCTTTGAAGATATCGGGGTGGAAATTGGGTTGGTGAAGAAGGGCTTACTGATGCTCTGCAAGAAGCAGCAGACGCTAGATGAAGAAGCTCATACTGCGGAGATGGCTCGGCAGTTAGGGATTCCTGCGGAAGTGCTGAATGCTGCGGCGACAGCAGCGCTTGATCCATCGGTGACGATGGATGTCTGTGGCAGTGTCTATTTTCCAAAGGATTGTCATCTCTCGCCATCTCGATTTATTGCTGCGTTGGAGTCTGAGTTGCGGACACTAGGCGTGCAGTTTTTGTGGGAGACGGATGTGCATGGTTTTGAGGTGGAAGGATCGTCGATCAGGGCGCTAAAAACCTCGGCGGGTCTGGTGGAAGCAAATGAGTTTGTGCTCACCGGCGGCGTGTGGTCGGCGGAGTTGGCGGGGCATCTCGGACTGCGAATACCGATGCAGGCGGGGAAAGGTTATAGCCTTACTCTCGGTAGTCCCCGACAGTTGCCCGTGCTTTGTAGCATCTGCACTGAGGCGCGATTGGCTGTCACGCCAATGGATGGAGCCCTGCGTTTTGGTGGGACCATGGAAATGTCAGGACTGGATGAGTCGATCACCCAATGTCGTGTTCGTGGTATCACGCGCGCTGTCCCTGAATACTTCCCCGCCTTCACGGAAAGTGACTTCGCCGATATCCAACCCGGGAGAGGCCTGCGACCCTGCTCTCCAGACGGAATGCCTTACCTCGGTCGGACGCGGCGATGGGGGAATCTGGTGGTTGCCACGGGTCATGCGATGATGGGTTTGAGTTTGGCTCCTGCGACCGGAACGATCGTGGCCAATTTGATTGATGGAAGTCCTCCGCTCGTCAGCTTAGATCTCCTGTCGCCAGATCGGTTTGCTTGAGACGATGTTTCGTCGTGAGACTTTGAGTTGGTGGATCGTTGATGAGGGATGCACCCCATCGCACGACAGCTTTTCTTTGTGCTCATCCTCTTATCGCCGCTGCGGGCGCAGTCGCTGACTGGCGATATCGAATTCGCTAGGGTAGGGGATCGAGTCTTGCAGATGGATCTGCACTTGCCAGCCAATCCAAATCCGCCCGTCTTGGTCTATGTCCATGGTGGTGCTTGGCGAGCGGGCACAAGGGCGGACGTGCCGGTTGCAGGGCTGTTGGCGCAGGGATTCGCCATCGCCAGCGTG
>CAZCAL010000106.1:2392-4991 GCA_964496625.1 uncultured Verrucomicrobiaceae bacterium
TATCGCCTTTCGACTGAGGCTGTGTTTCCTGCCCAAGTGCATGACATTAAGGCAGCGATCCGATTCCTCCGTGCCAAGGCGTCACTGTTTGGTATCAATACCGCAATAATTGGGATCATAGGCACCTCAGCAGGTGGTCATTTGGCAGCTTTGGTCGGCGTCTCTAACGGCGTCACAGACCTCGAAGGAAAGGTTGGCGAACATTTAGACCAAAGCAGCGACGTTCAGGCAATCGTGAGTCTCTACGGTGCGTCCAATTTGCAGTCGATCCTTTCCCAGAGCACCGATTTTGGCAAAAAGATGAGAGTTCCCGCACTCGAGCTACTCCTTGGTGGATCGCCATCAGAAAAACCTGAACTGGCACAGCTAGCAAGCCCGGTGGCCCATCTTGACAAGGCAGACCCTCCATTGCTGCTGATTCACGGAGATGCAGACCCGCAAATGCCACCCCAGCAATCGAAGGAATTGGCTGCGGCCTACGAATCGAAACACCTTCCGGTCAAACTGTTCATTATTCCAGGTGCCAAACACGGCGGCCACGAGTTCTTCGATGACGAGCGCATTTCTCAGATGGTGAAGTTTCTGCGGGATGCCGGACTTTGAGTCAGTCCGGCTTACTTGGTGTCATCCCAAATATAGTGGTCGAGCCGAATTTTGGTAGCGAGGTCTTTGGCCTCAGTGGCGCGTTCGCCTGAGGTTTGGGCTAGACGCTCTGCCGTCCGTGCAGCTGCTTCCCACTGTTGTTTTTCAATGAGGAGATCGACTGCCAAGAATCCAGCCTTGTAAAACCACACGAATTCCGTCGGTGAGCCAGGGTGGTCGTAGTCTGCCATCTGGACAATGCTGTAGCAGGCCTCCAAGGCCTCGTCGGGCTTTTTGAGTGCTTTCAGCGCGGATGCACGTTCGCTGGCGGCACGTGCTTTCCAGTCGAATGGAAGATCCTTTTCTGCGGTCAGTGTCGAGAGGGTCTTGACGGCTTCTTCGAGGAGCTTGGGGTCTTTGGTGCCAAGTAGTTGGAGGATTTCAGCTTTTTCGCAGATGAGCGAGTAGCGCATGTCGGCTTTGATCTTTGGGTCAGTCAACAAGCTGTCGATGACCTTGAGCGCTTCGTCTTCATGGCCTTCGCGTCGCTTCGCCACGGCCTGTTGATGGCGGGCTTCGAAGGCCAATGGGCCGCCTCTGTCGGCGAGTTCTTCCCAAATCTCAATGGCCGTGTTCAGGCTGTCCGCCCCACCGACGATCATCGCCGCCCGGCCTGCGAAGAAAAGGGCCGTATCAGCATACGCGCTGTCTGGATAATCGCGGGCGACGATCTCAAACTGCGTGCGTGCATTGGCCATGTCTTCCATGCGGAAGTAGGCATTGGCGGTCTTCATTCGAACCTCGACGGACAGCGGTGATTTCGGCCACCTTTTGAGGAAGAGCAGCCCAGTCTGGGTGAGGCCCTTCAGATCACCAGTGGCTTCGTCAGCCCAGAGTCGGGTGTAGGCGATGCGCTGCTGGAGCGCTTCAGGCAGAGAGGGTTCCTGCTCCGCTGCCGCCAGCGCTTCTTCTGCTGCCTTCACACGGGCGGGAACGTCCAGCAGCGCGATCTCCGCCTGCGCGATTTTTGCCTCGGCACGTCGTGGATGGTTGGGGTGATCCTGAACAAAACGCTCGAGCTCCTGCTCACCGCCGGCAGTGCCCTTAGCGGCCATTTCGAGTGCGCGATCCAACTGAAGATTTGCGGCGGTGTCGATACCTGACGACTTTGACGAAGCGTCCGGCTGGGAGTTTTGGAGTTGAGTGAGGATGCTCTGGAAGAGCACTTCTTCCCCAGCTTTCAGAGCGCAAATACCCGCATTGTAGAGGGCGTGACTGCGGTCCGTTAGATTCCCCGCCAGATCCGCCGCACTGCGGAACAGATCCAGTGCTTTACCATATTCAGCCCTCGAAAAGAGGATCTTGCCGGTGACAAATTCGACGTCTGAGGAAGTGCTGTCTCCATAGCTTTGTCGCCATGCTTGGGACAGAGTGAGAACCCGCTGGTCAGCGTTTTGGCCACCGTAGATCTCCATGAGCAGTCGCATGGTTTCCCCTTCCTTCTTATGGTGCGGGGCGATGGCCAGCAGTGCCTCCAAGAGTCCTGATGCCTCCACCTTACGGTCCTGTTTGAATAGCCAGCGGGCGGCGAGGAAGATGGCATACCCTTGCCGTTGGGGGGCTGTGCTATCGCTGATCCAGCTCAATACAGCTGGCGACAACGTTGTGAGTTCTTTGCGTTGTTCCAAATCGCGTGCGCGGGAAAGGGTATCAAATGCTTCGTTGATGAAATCGCTCGCGACATTTTTCTCTAAAAACTGCAGCATCAGTTTGGCTGCGTCAGCTGACTTGTTATCGCGAAGATTGACCTCAGCCAATATTACGGTCGCTGCGTGATGCAGGCGCATTCCTCCCGTGCTGGTTTTTAGCAATGCCGTCAAGAGGGTGCGTGCGGTCTCGAAGTTCCCTTGCTCCATCGCGGTGCGCGCTTGGAGATAGTGAAGCGGTCCTGGTTCGCCGAGGTCCTTTTCTTTGGCGAGCCGGTCAGCAACGACATCCACCCGTGGCACTTCGAGCT
>CAZCAL010000106.1:5001-12515 GCA_964496625.1 uncultured Verrucomicrobiaceae bacterium
AGCTCGAGTTCGTTGTAAAGCAGCCTTGCGCGTCTCGCGATTTCTGGGTCATCGCTGTTGCGGAGGTCTTTGACTTCTTTGCGGGCGGCTCCATCCCGTCCTTGGGCCATCAGAATTTGCGCGATGGCTAGCAGTGCTCGCTCAGCCATAGGCTTGGTGCGGTCATACTTCCGAAGAACGGTCTCTGCCTCATTGAGCAGACCCATCTTCATGAGGGCTATGCCGCGCCAGAAGTCTTCGTCTTTGACCGGATGATGATCGAGAAGGGCGATGGCACGCGGACCATTCTTAGCCCGCAGCCAGCCTTCCACGGCGATGCTGACCAAATCAGCGCGTTCGTCTTTGGACCACTTGCGACCTTCAGCGAGAAGACCCTCTGCTTTCAGTGCGGCGACGCTACCCAGCCCATCGGCCAACGCGTTTTTGGCGGCGATGAATTCGGGCTCGGTGTCCAGCGCGGCGAAGGCAGCGCTGGACCAACCGATTGCTATGGCAATGAGGATTCGTTGCGTCATGAAGGCGGGAGATTAGACCCGCCCAGGCCTCGCGGCAAGATCAACGCTCAAAGAAGGACTCATCCTCACGATCAGCGACCTTCAGGTAGCGGTAGTAAACCTCCAGTTGCAGCGTGCAGAGGGCTTGCCGGTAGATAGCGTTGCCTTTGGTTCCTCCATGCTCCCAGTTTGGACGCTCCGTCTTCCAGCTGCCATCGGCAGCTTGGTTATTGAGGAGTTGGGGCAAGACTTGCTCGTTGTAAAATTTCCAGTCGTCCCCACCCTGCTGAAAGAAGGCCTGAGTGTAGTAATACCAGCAGTAGAGGTTGCAGTTCTTGTTCCAGTCCAGAGGCTCTGCGGTGATGAAATCACGGAGGAATTTCATGCCTTTGTTGATGGCAGATTTTTTTCCGGACTTGCCCAATGTCTGCAGCCCAAGCACGCCCGCACCTGTAAGGCTCCACTGATTGTAGGCTGCATCACGCTTGGTGTTGCCGATCCCGCCGTCTTTGGTTTGCAGCCCCTCAATGTACTTCACGGTCTTATCAATGGCGCTATGCAGTCCTGCAATCTTGAGTCCCGTGTGTTTGGCTGCTTTGAGTGCCTGATACTGCCATCCACTGACTGACAAATCCTCGCGACCGCTGGTAGGATGCCCTTCGGCGATGTTCTTGGTGTAGTAGTCCCAAGAGCCCTCCGCCTTTCCGTCGGTATTCTGGCACTTGATGATTAGTTCCACACCTTTTTCGAAGGCCTCTCTCATGCCGGGAAGCGACTTGCTGCCAAGACGGGCGAGGGTGTACATTTCCCCGAGCGCGTAGGTGGCGATGCCGTGTTCGTAGGCACCCGCGTTGCCCTTGAAATCCTCCGTAATGGCCCCGTATTCGTTCTTCTTCGACAGCTCAATGAGGTACAGAATGCCCTTCATGACGTTGTCGCCGTAAAACGGTGAATCAGGGGTTTCGCAGCGCCCGAGGTAGCAGAGCAGCGCCAATCCAGTCATTGCTGCCTTGTTTGCCTTACCCCAAGAACCATCTTGGTTTTGCTGGGTCTTGAGCCACTCCAAGGATCGCGAGACTGCCGCTTCGCACTCGGGCGAACCGCCGTTTTTGCGTAGCTTTTCGAGACGCTCTTGCGTGGAGCAACGGCTGCGCATTGCGGGTGGCAGACTGACAAAGCCAGACGCGCCACCGATGCCCATGCCATTCCCAAAACCACCACCTGAGCCTCCTTTACCAAAGCCGCCACCGGCCATGGCTCCGCCACCCAACATTGAGCTGACGTCGGGGACATCAAGCATGTCAGGGGGCGCCTCTGGTAGGGCGATGTCTGCGGACATACTGGTGCTGACGATCTTTTTCATCGGCATCGCTTTGCTGATCGTGGAGCGCTTTTTCTGCTGCACCTTGTGCTGCATGTCAGCGCTGGCGTCCTTGCCTGCCTGAGTGCCACCACCGGGCAGGAAGTCCACCTGTGGCTGAATGGCCTGAGCCGTCAGGACAATGATCCCGGCCAGCAAAATGATGCCCGCGTGAATCGCCAGACTGAGGGTCAGCGATCCACCACCGATGGACTTCCACATTTTGACGAATTTATTCTGCGGCTTGGCATCCTCAAAGTGGGTGAGTGCGGGCGGATGGAAGACGTGGCCTTCACCGAGATCGGCCTCTACCGCAGTGGCCGCATCCTCGGCAATCACCGCCGCTGCGACAGGGGCACTGTCTGGTGCGGGCATCGCGGGGGCGACTGGAATGGACGGGGCGGGTGTTGGTGCAATGGACTGCGGCGGCGGCATGACCGGTGCTACACCAGTCGGAGCGGGGATCTGGACGGCGCCACTTCCGGTTGATGGCGGTGGCATCCCTCCTGGCATGGGCATCTGATAGCCCTGCGGAGCTGGGTAACCCTGCGGATAACCCTGAGGTGGTGGATAACCAGGCTGCATCGGGTAGCCTGGAGGTGGACCATATCCAGGGGGATAGCCATAGCCAGGAGGTGGTGCGTAGCCCTGCGGATAACCCTGGACAGGGTAGCCGGGAGGTGGATAACCCGGCGGGTAGCCCGGCGGCGGATAACCCTGCGGATACCCTTGTGGCGGCGGTGGTTGCGCAGACTGGGGATTCGGAGTTGGCGGGGTTTCGCTGGGGGGCGGATTGGGATTCATGGCACGAAAAGGCTGAGTTTGAGATGATTCTATCGAAAGCGGCGATTTCTCGCCACCATAAAGTCACGAATCTCCCAACGGAATTCTTGGGGTCGACCGAATTTTTTTGTCTGGGATCTGCAAAACCGCAGCATTGACGCGTGCCGCCAGTGTCATGTAACGTCGGCCCTGATGACACGATGGCTTTTGCTTCTCTTTTGGCTGGCTGCTGCAGGCGGCCTGCAGGCGCGGTTGGGTGAGACCGTGGAGCAATGTGTGGCCCGCTATGGGCAGCCGATTGAAGTGCGGCCATCATCCCTGCAGGCCAGTGATGATGAGGCGATGCTTTTCAGCAAGAGTGGCGTGTCGATCCTCATCGAATTTAAAGAGGGCACTGCGTGGCGTCTCTATTTTCGCAAGGCGGATCTCACTGCCTTGGAGGCGGAGGCCCTCCTGCGTGCAAATATGCCGACGGGCGGCTGGAGTGGCGTTCTGACCTTTGCGGGTGCGGATTTCCGCATGGGGGTGGATCGTTCCCGCGTGTCCTGCTACAGAGCCTCCCCAGGCTTGGGAAAGGTCGGGACTCTTGAGCTGGCTTCACGTGATTACTGCGAGGCGAAACGCCTCATGATTGCGGATCGGCTGCGGGTCGCACTCAGCACGGGCGCGTTAGGTAGGTCTGAGGCATTCGATGCCGCAGACCGTCGCTTTGAGGGGTTCTGAACTACCTCCGCTTTTTCTTTCGGCCACTCAGGATCGCACGAGCGCGGTCTTCGTCATCGAGCACGGTCGTGTACTTATAGTCGAAGTTAGGCAGCTTCTTGCGCTCGATCTTCTGGTCGATGAGGCGTTCGATAGACGTCACAAACGGCAGTTCGTCAGCAGCAAAGAGTGTGTAGGCATCGCCCTCCTTCTGGGCGCGACCGGTGCGGCCAATACGGTGAACATAGTCCTCTGGATTCTCCGGCACCATGTAGTTGATCACGTGGCTGACGCCGCTGATGTCCAACCCGCGTGCGGCGAGGTCGGTCGCGACGATGACGTCAAACTCACCACTGCGGAAGCCGCGCAACGCTGCTTCACGCTCGCTTTGGCGGATGTCAGAATGCATCACCGCTGCCTTGTATTCGCCCATCTGCATGAGCGCTGCGTAGAGATGGTCCGCCTGCATCTTCGTGCGCGTGAAGATCATGACGCTGGTAAAGTGAGTCTGCTTCAGGATCGCCAGCAGCAATTCCTCGCGCTGATCACCTGCCACAGGATACATATAGTGGCTGACCGTTTCCGCAGGGGAAAAGCGGATGCCAATCTCGATGGAGACGGGGTCCTTGAGCGCAAAATCCGCGAGATTTTGAATCTGTGGCGGCATGGTGGCGGAGAAGAACAGCGTCTGCCGCGCAGCAGGCGTCTTGCTGACGATGCGGCGCACGTCCGGCAGGAAGCCCATGTCCAGCATGCGATCCACTTCATCGAGGATCAGCACATTGATATCATCCAGGCAGGCGGTGCCGTCCTGCATGAAATCCAAAAGACGTCCCGGTGTCGCTACGACGACATCCACGCCCCTTTGCAGGCCTTTGCGCTGGCGGTCATAGCCGACGCCACCGTGCACCAGCAGCACGCGCAGGCCGGTGTGCTTCCCGTATTTTTCAAACTGCTCCACCACCTGGGCGGCGAGTTCGCGAGTTGGCTCTAGCACCAGACAGCGGAAGGTTCCTGGAGGCCCGAGACGGGTGAGGGTTGGCAGGGCAAAGGCCGCAGTCTTGCCCGTCCCAGTCTGGGAAGCACCGATGACATCTCGGCCTTCGATGACTAGAGGGATGGCCTTCTCCTGAATGGTGGTCGGCGTTTCGTAGCCACTTTCGCGGATGCCGGCGAGCACCGCCGGGCTGATGCCCAAGACTTCAAAAGCAGCAGGATAAGGGCCAGCAGGCACCTCTGGTGGTGCAGGGGGAACTTCGCGCGGTTCCACTTCACGTGGTTTGCCACTACGTGGCTCATCGCCATCGGTTTCGCGGCGGGGGCCACGGTCACGACGGTCGCGTTCCCTCCCACCAGTGCGTGGACCGCGGTCACGTTCGCCGCGCTCACGCCGTTCGCGTGGGGGGCGCTCTTCCTGGCCTTCGCTCCGCTCACGTGGGGCGCGGGGTGTTCGCTGGGGCGCTCCTTCACCTTCGCGTCTGCCCCCATCGCGTTCCCGCCTGCGCCCATCGCCACCTTCGCGGCGCGGGCGTGGGCCGTCTTGCTCTGCTTTTGGGCGGTGCGGGCGGGTGGATTCAGCTGGTGCGGAGGAGGCTTTTGGCTTGCCTCCGAGGACGCTTTTGATCTTGGCCTTGATCCGGCCGAGAATGGAGGGTTTTTTGGGTCGTTGCGGGTCGCTCACACTTGTATAGGGGCAAAAATAATCGGAACCGCCCTCTATGCCGCAGGATACCGTCGATTGCAAACGTTCGATTTTTTGACCATCCGGCTCCTTATGCAGATTCGGGAACTTGCGCGGATGCCTCCCCCATGTTTTGCTGCCCTTATGTCTGACTCCTCCCCCACCAATCGTTTTGTCCAGATCGATGACGCCGCCCGCGAAACCAACCCATGGACGAACAATGAGTGGCTGTGCCGTCCAGATCTCGTCGACGCGGAAAAGCTCCTCCTCGTCCGGGCAAACATGGACCCCATGCATTGCCATCCCTTTCATTATCACCCTCATCGGGAAGAGATCATCTACGTCGTTTATGGTCGCGCAGAGCAATGGGTGGGGCACGAGCGCCGCATCCTAAAGGCCGGGGAAATGGCACACATCCCACCTGGAGTCGTCCACGCCACCTACAATCCCCACAGAGAGCCTCTCGTTTTCCTGGCCATCCTTTCCCCCGCCGTCCTCCCCGAAGATCAAGCCGCCGACCCAGACCCCGTCGATGTCTCCACGGATCCCAAGTGGAGCGGACTGCGCAGCGGTCTCCCGGCCTGCACGACGATGGATGGGACGGTGAGTTGAGACGAAGGATCGGTGATCCGTAGTCAGCGACGGGTAGGGGAGGGCTGAGCTTATCCTGATTACGGACTTGATGTCAAAATTTCCCAACCTGGGACAGTCGCCACGATGGACCGAAGTATCACGATCACCGCATTGCTTCAGGCTTTCGTCGTCACTGCTGGATTCGTGATGGTTGGCAGTGTCCTGAAGTTTTCGGGTTACCCAGAAGATCCGAGGTGGATGAAATGGAATCCAGTTGCGGTGTTTCTCCGACACCATGGTGTGTGGTTGTTGCTCGTTCCCGCCATCTGGAGCGGGATAGCCGTTCGCACGGCACGCGCCGAAGTGTCCCGCCTATCGTCCTCGACGATGCTCCTGGTGGGAATTGTGCTGTCCTTGGTCTTGGCGGTGCTATTTTTGTATGCCGCATTCATGCCCTATACCCGTCCGTTCGTTCTGGCGAACCCCACCCATTAAACGACATCGGCGGAGCGGGGGGAGGTAACCTCGGTCCACGCTTGGGCTCGCCGTTGAGGCGTCGGCACAACCACCCATCCAGCGCCCCAAAACATAGGCGCAGCAAGAATCCGCCACAATGTCTGAATAAGCTGGATCGACTGGCGAAAAGGGAGAGCCGAATTTGCCCAGAGTCGGCTTGCATCGACCGCACCCCAAGCTTGAATTTGCGAAATATAAGTTCGGACCCGCCCACTTCTGCGCTGCAAAGGTGTCTACCAGAAGCCGACACCGCCTCAGTCGTTGGCCTCCCTCCAAGTGCCTCACGTTGCCGACCGGCTAAAACGGCCCCGCCATCGAAATATCGATCAAGAAGTCTGAAGCATATCGATATTCATGCAGCGAATATCAGCTCCTTGAAAAATCCAAATGATCAAGTAACCCGAATCGATCAAGCCGAAGCAGTGACACGCACTCAAGCATTGACACTGGGAGGCTAACGAGCCGATGATGACCCGAGATTGAACGCAAAAATATCGCCCGTCGCGATATTTGGAGGGTACTATTACCACTGTTCGGCCAAGAAACTGAGCGCATCGTGAAACAGCTACTCGTCATTTTTGCGCACCTCCTCGTTACGGCACTCTTCGTCATCTTGAGTTTAGTGCAGATGCGAGGTGATGGGTTCTGGCTTCTGCTGATTTGCTATTGGACAGCAGTCATTGCGTTTTGGTTACGCGGCTCTCGTCTCGTTGCCCTTCCTTTAGTTGGCGGCGTTGCTCTGCTGGCGTGCCATGTGGCAGGCTATAAGCTCTTCGGCTCACCTACCGTGACGGATAGCCGGCCACTCTTGAAGCATCCATACACGCTCGCGAGTATCGCAGCACCCAACATCTTGATCGCGACAGACGGCAGTCGGCACATTGTGCGAGGGATCTCGTTTTATCCCGAGATCGCCACCATGTCCGCAGAGGAGCAGATAGCCACTATTGATCCGCGACGTGAACCGCTCCGGTTTGAAGCATCTGACGAGTCGCCGAGTGGCTACGTCGGTGAGGGCCGGATTCTTTACTGGTGTGGGAACACATGGTTTCCACGACCGCTCCCACGGAGTCTCCCCTCACACGAGATCGAGGATGTAGCCAAGATACTTCGCTTGGTTACACTCCAAGCACCCCAATCGGAGAACGCGAAATGAACGAGCAAACAGCAACTGGGCCGAACAAAACGGATTCAGGCAACGGCTCGAAGGCAACCTGTCGTGTTAGCAACGTCCACCCCTCGCCGTCGCCTGATCAGGGTGGTCCGGCTGATGCATGAAACCCCTCGTTCTTTTGCGCCAGTGGATTGAGTCTGATTTGGGACCGTTTGCTTCCATGAATGCCGATCCTGAAGTCATGAGGTTTTTCCCGCGTCCGCTGAGTATTGAGGAATCCCGGCTGGTGTT
>CAZCAL010000107.1:0-2118 GCA_964496625.1 uncultured Verrucomicrobiaceae bacterium
GCAAATGCTGGGTTAGCGGGATTACATCGTCCAGCCAGGCAACGGATTGGCCCTAATTGCTACGAAGTTTGAAACGAGCATTGATCTGCTCGTTCGGCTTAACAACTTGGAGGGATCAATGCTGCATCCCGGCGATCATCTCTTGGTTGCCCCTCTTGATTTTGATTTTGGGGTGGACCTCTCTGAAAAATCGGTGGTTCTGGTGCGCAAAGGGCGCTTTTTCAAAGAATATAAGGCCGTCGATGTGCGCATCCCTCCAACCATGCGAGTTCCTGCGGAGCTGAAGATTGGCATGAAATCAGCGACGATCGCAGGCAAAACAGTGCCGTCCACTGATCCACGCTACGTCGATGCGGAGAAATGGATTCCGTCCGACAAGGGCGGATTGATCATGCGCACAGTGCCCGTCGCTCGGCCAGTGGTGGACGGTGCTGCCACCGGTCAGCCTCAAGAGGCGGTGGAGTATGGAATTTTTTTGCGGCGTGAGGATTTGGATGAAATTTACGCGCTGACGCGGTCAGGGGCGAAACTCACGATTGTCCGTTGACCCGGCCTAACAATGTTTGATGGTTTGAGCAGTATATGAAGCAAGTATTGGAATTTGAGAAACCTATCGTGAAATTGCAGGAAGAGCTGGAAGAGCTGCGCCGCAAACACACCCAGAAACCCACGGAAAAGCTTGCTACACAGGTGGCTGACATGGAGAGTCGTTTGGAGCGACTTCAAAAGGAAGTCTATTCAAACCTTATCCCTTGGCAGCGCGTGCAAATCTCCCGTCACATCAGCCGCCCCTTCATGCTGGATTATATCCGGCTTTGTTGTGAGGACTTCGTGGAGTTGCACGGGGACCGCCACATTGGAGACGACAATGCAATGCCGGCGGGATTTGCGATGTGGGGTGGGCAGAAGGTTGTGGTGGTCGGGCATCAAAAGGGGCGGGATACCAAGGAAAACTTGCTGCGGAATTTTGGCAGCGCACATCCAGAAGGTTATCGCAAGGCGTTGCGCCTGATGCGGCTAGCGGAGAAGTTTCAACTTCCTATCGTGACCCTGATTGATACGCCAGGGGCCTTCCCTGGAATTGGGGCTGAAGAACGGAACATCGCTGAGGCTATCGCCTTCAATCTGAAGGAAATGATGACACTGAAGACGCCTGTGATCGCGGTGGTGATTGGCGAGGGGGGCTCCGGTGGTGCTCTAGGGATCGGGATCGCGGATCGCGTGCTGATGATGGAGAACGCCTATTATTCAGTAATCAGCCCTGAAGGATGCGCTGCCATCCTCTGGAAACACCGCGAGCACGCCCCAGAAGCGGCCCAGGCACTGAAGCTCAGCGCTCAGGATTTGACTGGGCTGGGTATCGTGGATGGAATCGTCCCAGAACCGCTCGGTGGTGCCCACCATGACCATGAAGCAGCTGCAGCAGCGCTGAAAACTGCGGTCAGCCAAGCATTGGCAGAGTTAATGACCATTCCGGTAGATCGGTTGCTCGATGAACGCTACAACAAGTTTCGCAATATGGGCAAGATCGCCTGACGGGTGATCCTGCCTCGAAGCGGGCTTGTCAGGTTGATGCGTTTTTGGTAGTGTGCGGTTACCATGAACAAAATCCTGCTTCTCACGGTGTTGGGTGTCTTTTGCGGGATTGCTTCCGCCCAGGTGATCCCTGCCACGCCGAAGAAGTTTGGCAAACGAACGACTGGTGGCGCTACAGCGGGTGGAATTGGAATTTTGCCCGGCAACAGTGCGACCACTGGGGCAAAACCAACCCCTCCTCCGCCGCCAACCATTCGTCAGGTTGTTTATATTGTGCTGGGCGAACCCCGCCAATGGACAAGCAGTGATGGGCGGACCCTTGTCGGAAAAATCATTGCCTTTGAGGAAAGTGTTGCTCAATCGTCCGGCACGGCCCCAGCCGTCCCCACGCCAGAACAGTTGGCGAAGAGTCTTTCTGGGCCGCCGACGGTCATCCGGGAGGGGAAAGTTCGGTTACTGGTAAACAATAAACCTTTTGAGGTCGCTCTGAGCACTCTCTCCTCGGCTGACCAAGAGTATGTGGCGGCGCTCCAAGGCCGTATCAAGCCGCCGGCAGTGGTGCAGCCGGTAAAGCCGGGGCAA
>CAZCAL010000107.1:2128-3300 GCA_964496625.1 uncultured Verrucomicrobiaceae bacterium
GGACGACGACTCCGAAGTTGTCCGCACTGCGGTGCAAAAAGAGCTGGCAATCATGAGAGTGGATTTGCAGCGGCGACTGGAGGAACTCGACCGTCCTCTCAGCGTGGATGAGGAGCGTCGCGTGGCCCAGTTGCTTGATCCCGTACGGCGGGATGAGCTTGAGGATACCTGGATGCGGTGGCGCTGGCTTGATTCGGCCTCATCCCAGCTTGAGGAAGGGCTCGCACAAATTTCAGCATTTTTGGCTGGCTGGAAGGTGCAGTCATCCGACTTGGGGCCGCGCCTTGATGCTCTGGCTCAGGAGGCATTTGACAGCCAAGGCCGAATGGATGCGCGGGAACTCGCTGAGTGGCTGTTTGGACGTCGCGGCGATCCTGCGCGCTTTCGTGGAAACAGCAAAGACTACTACGCCCCGCAGAACAGCAATCTCTTTTGGGTGCTGGACACGGGACTGGGGAATCCGATCGCGCTTTGCTGCCTGTATCGGCTAATGGGGCACCGATTTGGCTTGAACATCGATGGCTGCAATTTCCCTGGGCACTTTCTGGCTCGTGTAGAGATGGATGGTCGGCTCTGGCTGGTGGATTGCTTCAATCGTGGGCGATTCATGCTGGCGGACGATGTGGCTAGGCATCATCCAGCGGCGAATCCTGGAATGGAGGAAATCATCCGTGAGCCAGCCACAACGGATGCGACCCTTTTGCGTATTCTGCGGAACCTTGATGAGGCCTATGATCGGATTGGATCTATGGCAGATCGCCAGATTATGCGCAGATTGGCTCTGAAGCTGATGGAAGATAGCTAGGCCTGCTCCGTGGTGCTGAAGTCCGGATAGGCGTTGGCTGAGTGCTCGGAAAAGTCCAGCCCGTCCAGTTGCTCTTCTTTTGTTGCGCGTAGCCCGATGCTGACGTCAACGGCTTTGAAGATGGCAAGACAGATGCCAAAGGCCGTGCCGGAGATTGCGAGGGTTCCGAGCGCCTGGACGCCCAGATTGTGCGCATCGAATCCCTTTTCATCAAACAGTGCGACGCTCAGTGTGCCCCACCATCCATTGACGAGGTGGACGGGAATTGCGCCAACGACATCGTCGATTTGACGGCGCTCCAGAATGATCGTGGCGACCGTGGTGAGGAGTCCTGCGACGATTCCAACGACCAGCCCTGAGCCCGGCG
>CAZCAL010000107.1:3310-11234 GCA_964496625.1 uncultured Verrucomicrobiaceae bacterium
GATATTGGCGCAGCACGCAGTGATTCCGACAAGGCCGCCTAAGGCACCATTGAGCGTGATCCCGACGTCTGGTCTGCCTTGCATGAACCACATCGACATCATGGCCACGACTGCGCCTGCCGCAGGGGCGATGGTGGTATTGACCGCAATCCGGCCGATGGCTCCTGTGCCAGTGAGGGTGGAGCCGCAATTGAATCCATACCAGCCGAACCAGAGCAAGAAGACGCCCAATGCGGCGAGGGGAATATTGTGTCCGGCGATAAAGCGAGGAGAGCCGTCTTTGCCAAATCTGCCGTCGCGTGGACCGATGACGAGAACTCCGGCGAGGGCGCACGCCCCGCCGCATGCATGGACGACGGAAGATCCTGCAAAATCTCTGAAGCCCATTGCCTCAAGCCATCCTGCTGACCCTCCAACCCCAAATCCGCCGCCAAAGCTACCCCAAGCCCAGTGACCACAGATCGGATAGACGATGCCAGAAAGGGCAACGGCATATACAAGGTAACCGATAAACTTGGTCCGTTCGGCCATGGCTCCAGACACAATGGTGCAGGCGGTGCCAGCAAAGACCACTTGGAAGAACCAGAAGGACCAAACGGGCTCCTCGGGCCCGTGGCTGGATAGCCAGAAGCCGTTGGTGCCGACGATTCCCATCCACGATTTGCCAAACATGAGGCCGAAACCAACGAGGAAAAATACCAGCGATGCGATGCAGAAATCGAGGAAGTTTTTCATCACGATGTTGATGCTGTTTTTCGCTCGGGCAAAACCTAACTCAACCAGCGCAAACCCTGCCTGCATCACGAACACGAGCGCACCGGCAAGGATCATCCACACGATGTTCAGGTTATCCTGAATGGCCATGACGGCAGCGCTGGTGGTCGTTGGAGATGGCTCTGTAGATTGCGTGGCGGGTGAGGATTGTGGGGCCGGGATGAGGCTGTCCAGCTTGACTGTGGCGGTGTCGATTTTTTCGATGATCTGATCTAGCTTCTTCTCGACCTTTGTGTCGGGCGACTGTGCACCCAGCGGTGCGACGGCCAAGATGGTGAAGATCACGAGGATGTAGTGAATGTGCAGCGGGGTCATGATCAGTCTGTGTCGGGAGATGTTCAGGCGGAGAGGTCGTCGATGGCGGACTCCAATTCGGATTGGAGTTGGCGGCGTTTACTGGTGTTTGGGATTTGATTGATCACCGTGGTGGCGAGTTTGCGAACGGTGATCGGTTCCAGCCGATAGGGATCTCCCACGTTTTCATTCTCAATGCAGCGATTGACCATGTTCGTGGCTTGCGCCCGACCCATGACTTTGGCTAGGAGCCCTTCGAGGATTCTGCGGACCTCTCCCCAGTTATTGACGAAAGATTCCGCCTTCACTGCAATCTGTTGGACGTTCCTCGGGCTGGTAACGACGAGTTCTTCGATCTTACCTGCTGCAGATGGCGTGGCGATTCTCGGCGAACTGGAGAGGGCACTGAGGGTGTGTAGATGGTCTGCAAGAAGGATGGCACCCGCGCTGGCGACCATGTCTGGATCGGCGCGAGACGTGAGCAGCAGGACCAAGACCACACCATCCTGAACCATGAAGAGAAGCAAACCGCCATCAAACTCCAGATGAATCAGCCGCATCTTTCGCCGCACTTGAGCATAGCCGTCCAGCATCTGCCGGATGATCTGGATTAGTTCGTCAGATCGCGTCTCTGCAAAGGGCATCTGGCGGTGAATGATGTTTTCTCCCTTAAACAGAATCACGCCCACGACGCCGTCGAGACGTGAAAGCGTGGTGGACGCCGCAATGATGGGATTCAGTGGCATGGCTGATCAGCTCAAACTGAGTTGCTCTCGGATCTGCTTGATGGCTCGTCGATTGCTGCTTGAGAAGCCGTTCCAATCGGCGTGCTGGCTGCCAAATCTGGCAAACGCAGTCTGACCTTCGCGGTCCTCGACGACGCCGAATACAAGATGTCTCATGCCTAAGGTTTGCAGCAGCCGAGAGGCGAAGTGTGAAACGTATTTGATCTCGCTGGTGAACCTCTGAGTGGCGTCGTTATCACCGCCGCTGATGAGATCGCGATCTCCGTTTTGACTGAGACGCATCAGCCCGTCGGTTGCGGGACTGCCTGGATCGGCAACTTTCGCCTTTGGCGTGGTGCTGTGAGTAGAGATCAGGCGCGTGGGTTCCATCACCATTCTAAAAAGCACCTTCCATGCCAATGCCGGTTAGGGGTGCGATCCGAACATGTGACTGCACATCTTTGATATTGAACCGGAGCCGTCCTTCCTTCAGGATGCGGAAATGGAGCGGATCCTCTTACAGGCGGAGCACATCACGAAAAAATTCCCGGGCGTCGTCGCGCTGAGTAATGTCAGCTTTGATCTCCGGGCAGGGGAGATCCACGCATTGTGCGGTGAGAACGGGGCTGGTAAAAGCACGCTGATCAAGTTGCTTTCGGGGATTCATCCTGCTGGAACCTACGAGGGAAGATTCCTTGTCGATGGAGACGAAGCTCGATTTACTTCCATCGCCGATGCTGGCAAGGCAGGTATAGCTGTGATTTATCAGGAGCTTGCGTTGGTCGAAGAAATGACCGTGGCTGAAAATATCTTTTTGGGGCGTGAGCCGCGCCGATTGGGCGTGCTGGTTGACTGGCCAAGAGTGTATCGAGATGCACGGGCGTTGTTAGCCAGGTTCAAGGTGGATCTTGATCCTGCTGCCCGCGTCAGTGACTTGGGTATTGGTCAAAAGCAGTTGGTTGAGATTGTGAAGGCGCTGGCAAAGGACTCCCGCATTCTCATCCTGGATGAGCCGACCGCAGCGCTGGCCGAGCATGAGGTCTTGATCCTGTTGGAGATTTTACGTGATCTGCGGGCTCGGGGCATGGCTTGCATCTATATTTCGCACAAGCTTGATGAGGTTTTTTCCATTGCAGATCGCGTGACGGTGCTGCGTGATGGCGCAACGATATCGACGAAGGCAGCCAAACAAACCGATAAGGGCGGTGTCATCCGAGACATGGTAGGAAGAGAAATTCAGGACTTATTTCCGCGACGCTCTGGACGAACGGGGGAGGTGGTGCTGAGGGTGTCGGATTTGGCTGCGGATATGGGGGCTGAGCACGGGCTGATGCTGCGTGATATTTCCTTCGAGCTCCGCGAGGGCGAGGTGTTGGGAATTGGGGGCCTCATGGGCGCGGGACGCACCGAATTGCTGACGCATCTTTTTGGCGCATGGGGCCGCCGTCGTGCTGGAAGCGTGGCTTTGTCCGGCGAAGAGATGCTTGCTGCGAGCCCCTCCACCAGTATCAAAAAGGGCCTTGTTTTGGTCAGCGAAGATCGGCGGCGTTACGGCTTGGTGATCGAAAATGGCGTGGGGTTCAATCTGTCGCTTTCCTCGCTGGATCAATTCACCCGCTTTGGTGTCGTGAATCGATCACGTGAAATGAAACGCAGTCGTGAGTTTTTTGAGTCTCTCCATGTGAAGGCTACAGGTCTCGATGCGGTGGTGGGGCGCTTGTCTGGGGGGAATCAGCAAAAGGTGGTGCTCGGCAAGGCGCTGATGACTGGCCCCAAAGTGGTGCTGCTAGATGAGCCTACCCGTGGGATTGATGTCGGTGCCAAGATCGAGATCTACGAGTTGATCAATCAATTAACGGCGGAGGGTAAGGCGGTCATCCTGGTTTCCAGCGAATTGCCAGAACTCATCGGCATGAGTGATCGAATCCTGATGTTGCACGAGGGGCGCATCGGTGGGGAATTTAGCAGATCTGAGGCTACGCAGGAGCGCCTGATGGAGGCTGCGATGGGCGGGAAACTTCCAACGCCAATATCGGCATGAAATCTTCCCGGCTCTCAATTCGAGATTTTTCAGTCGCCATCGCGCTGTTGGTGCTGGGGGCATTTTTTGCTTTAGAGGAGCCGGAGTTTCTCAGTGCGCGAAGTCTCTCTCAGTTGATGACGGAGCTATCTATCGTCGCGACCTTGGCGATGGGAATGCTGCTGATCATTCTTGGCGGACACATCGATCTCTCTGCGGGGAGTGGCGTGGGCCTTTTGGGTGGGCTTGCCAGCGTTCTGGTCATGCAGCACGGATATTCTGCCCCTGCGGCGATGGGGATCTCTTTTGTGGCAGGAGTGGTGCTCTGGAAGGCGATGGGCGCTTTGATCGTCATGGAAAAGATTCCTGCGTTCATTGTCACCTTGGGCGGGTTGCTGATTTTCAAAGGGATGTTTTGGCGAACGATCGACAACTCGACGATCCCTGTCACGCCTGGAGGCACGTCGAATCTGTATTCGCTTCTGACCACCTACTATGTGCCGCCACTCTGGGGATTGCTTTTGGCGTCGGTGCTGGTGTTGATACTGGGTCTAGTGACCTTGAGGACACGTCGGCAACGGTTGGCGGACGGGTTTGAGGTGGAGTCCCGTGAAATGGCATTTTTGAAAGTGTTCGTGGCTGGACAAGGGATGTTTTTATTCGTGTTGGTGACGAACCAATTCCGTGGTGTGCCACTGCCAGCGCTGATTCTGGGATTGGTCACGCTGACTGTGCATGTCCTGACCCGCCACACCGCCTTCGGGCGGCATCTCTATGCCATCGGCGGCAATGAGGAGGCCGCAGTGGTTTCGGGGATTCCGGTAAAGCGGGTGGTTTTTGCTGCCTTCGGGATCATGGGCGGAATCGTGGCGATCACAGGTTTCATGCAGACGGCATACGTTGGGTCTTCAACGACGACGGTGGGTGAGTTGATGGAATTGGACGCCGTCGCAGCCTGTGTCGTGGGTGGTGTCAGCTTGCGCGGAGGTCGTGGTAGTGTGATGGGGGTGCTGCTTGGCTCCTTGCTGATGGTCACACTCTTGAAGGGCATGGGGCTCATGAACGTGTCGCCTGAGCACAAATTCATGGCCCGTGGCATCGTGCTGATTTTGGCCGCCTGGATGGATGTGCGTCTGAATCGTCGGTAGGTCTTGCGTGCGGCCGGGAACGGCGTAGAGACAGTGGTATGACAAGAGTAGGAATCGGATACGATGTTCACCCGTTTGAGGAAGGCCGCCGGCTAGTGCTGGGTGGCGTGGAAATTCCTCATGCACGAGGCTTAAAGGGGCACTCTGACGCAGATGTACTCTGTCATGCGATTGCGGATGCGATCCTGGGTGCCGTGGGCGAGCCTGACATTGGTTATTTCTTCCCGCCGAGCGATGCCAGCATTGAGGGTATCAGCAGTCTGAAGATCCTGGAAAAGTGTGCTGCGGTGGCGGCTGGGAAAGGGGCTACGCTTTGCAATGTGGATGCTTCATTGATCTCAGAGGCTCCCAGAATTATGCCTCACGCAGGGTTAATGAAGGAGAGGATTGCCGCCGCGCTGGGAATCACCCCTGGGCAGGTTGGGATTAAGGCGACGACGAATGAGCGGTTGGGATTTGTGGGGCGTGAGGAGGGGATTGCAGCGATGGCTGTGGCGTGTGTTGAAACTGCCTGAAAGGTGCCATTCATTTCGGTGGCCCTGATTCCTTGCGAAAGCTCCAAAATTAGGGGCTTCGGGCGATTAAATCGGTGTGAAAAAAATATCGATTTTTCGATCATTTCCCCTTTCCAAGGGGGGCTGCCTTGCTACCCTTTTTTGATTCCCATCGAGCACGTTTCTGGAGCGGTTGTTTAGGACAGACTCAGGCGATGGAACCAGCAAAATTTATGTCAGAAGAAATCGTCGATTTAATTGATTCAAACTCCACCGCCGTATCCGCAGATCAGGCCTACGGTGCAGATCAGATCCAAAAACTTGAAGGCCTAGAGGCGGTGCGTCTCCGCCCTGGAATGTATATCGGTGACCCTGATGAGCGAGGCCTCCACCACTGTGTGTTTGAGGTGGTCGATAACTCGATCGATGAGCACCTAGCGGGCCATTGCAAAAATGTGTGGATCAACATCCATACGGATGGGTCGATCTCGATCCGCGATGATGGACGCGGGATTCCGGTGGAAATGCACAAGGTTGCCAAGATCCCGACCGTGGAACTGGTGCTGACGAGCCTACACGCTGGCGGTAAGTTTGGCGACGGTGCTTATGAATTCTCAGGTGGTCTGCACGGCGTGGGTGCCAAATGTGTGAATGCGCTTTCCGACTGGTTTAAGTGCGAGGTCTTCCGTGACGGCAAGATTTACTCCATCGGATTTGAACGAGGAAAAACGACGGAGCCACTCTCGGTGCTGGGAGATTTGGATGATCCAACAGCGACAGGCACCAAAATTACCTTTTACCCCGATGCGACAATTTTCACGATCACGACGACTTTTGTTTTTGATCGGCTCTACGGTCGTCTGAAGGAGTTGGCCTTCCTGAATCCAGGGATCAAAATATCGATCGTCGATGAGCGCGCTGATCCTGAGCGGAAAGAGGTACTGTTTTACAGCGAAGGGGTAAAGCAGTTCGTTCGCGAACTCGGCCAAGAGAAGGACAAGGTGCACCCAGATGCAATCGCGCTAGCGGGTCGACGGGAGATAATGATCGATGACGTCAAAAAGTTCATTCTGACCGATTGCGTGCTTCAATGGAACAAGGGATTGAACGAGCAAACCCTCTGCTTTGCCAACGCCATTCCGAATCCCGACGGAGGAACGCATTACAGCGGTCTCAAGGCTGCCCTAACCAAGGCGGTGAAGGCCTACATCACGAACAATCCCAAGAGCTTCAAAGACAAGCTGCCAGACATCGAAAGCGATGACTGCCGTGAAGGTCTGATCTGTGTTCTGAGCGTAAAGCTTCCGAATCCGCGCTTCAACTCCCAGACGAAGGTAAAGCTCGTCAATGGGGAGGTCGAAGGCGTCGTAAACTCTATCGTCTATGAAGGCCTCAGTCGCTTCTTTGATGAGAACCCAGAGGTTGCAGTCACCGTCATCAACAACATCATCATTGCTGCGAGATCCCGCGAAGCCGCACGGAAAGCGCGTGAGGCGATCCGCAAGGATGCGATGAGTAGCGGCGGTTTGCCGGGGAAACTGGCGGACTGCTCAGAGCGTGATCCTGCGAAGACAGAACTGTTTATTGTCGAAGGTGACTCCGCTGGTGGCTCCGCAAAGATGGGGCGCAATCGGCATAACCAGGCGATCCTGCCTCTGCGCGGTAAGTTGATCAATACGGAAAAAGCTCGGCTTGAGAAGGTGCTGCAAAACAAGGAAGTGCAGACCATGATCACTGCGATCGGCACCGGGATCGGTGGAGATAGCGAGGTCGAAGGCTCCTTCAATATTGAGAAGTTGCGTTACCATAAGATCGTCATTATGACCGATGCTGACGTTGATGGGAGCCATATCCGCACCCTGTTGCTGACCTTCTTTTTCCGCCAGATGCCGGAATTGGTAAAGCGTGGACATATCTATGTAGCGCAGCCACCGTTGTATCAAGTCACTCGCAAAAAACGCGAGGAGTATGTTCAGGATGATGCTGAGATGGATGCCATGCTGCTGGAGATGGGTTCCAGCGAAATCAATCTCCGTAACATCGCCGATGGTAGCACCGTGGGCGATGAGCGGTTGCAGGCGATCCTTGAGCAGTTGGTGCCAGTAGCAAAATTTGCAGACATCATTCGCCGCCACGGTGGCGACTTTGAGGCCTACCTTCAGGCACGAGATGGGGCGACTGGTAATTTGCCACACTATTTAGTGACGATTCGCGAGGGTAATGAAGTGGCGATTAAGTACTTCTTGGGCAACGAACAGTTGGCAGCGTATGCGCGGGAGAATGTGGACTTGCATCTCTTTGCAAAGCCTGATGACGGCACTGCGGAAAGTAACGGCAACGGTGTCGCTGCACCAAAACCGCATCGGCGCGCTCGATTGATCGAAATTCATGAGGCCCACGGGATGAAGCGTCGCTTCCAGCAGTTGGATGAACTCGGCCTGCACGTGGACCACTTTAGCAGTCAGGATC
>CAZCAL010000107.1:11244-12358 GCA_964496625.1 uncultured Verrucomicrobiaceae bacterium
CGCAGGTGAGGGTGAGAATGCGACGGTTCACCCTGTATTCAGCAGTCCCGGCATCCTCGAGAAGGTGATGGAAATCGGCAAGCGTGGTATGGAGATCAAGCGATTCAAAGGTCTGGGCGAAATGAACGCCAAGCAATTGTTTGAGACCACCATGGACCCGAACAAGCGCACTTTGCTCCAGATCAAACTCGATGAAACCAATGCGCATGAAGCGGAACGAATCTTCACGATCCTCATGGGTGACGTGGTTGAGCCTAGGAAGCACTTTATCGAAGAGAACGCTCTGAACGTCCGGAATTTGGACGTGTGATTGAGAGTGTACTTTCCCATCCGAACCTCCTTGATCCAGCCTGCGTCTAACGGCGCTCGAACCAGTTCAGCTTTTCAGTTTTCCGTCCTATGCAAGAATCCAATACACGTCCCATTTCCGTCGCCGATGAGGTTAAGAACTCGTTTCTTGACTACTCGATGTCGGTCATTATTTCCCGTGCGCTGCCCGATGTGCGGGATGGACTAAAGCCTTCCCAACGCCGCATTCTTTACGCCATGCATGAGCTTGGCCTCTATCCGCCGAAGAAGCAGATGAAGTGCGCTAAAATTTGCGGTGATACGTCTGGTAACTACCACCCGCACGGTGAAGCTGTTATTTATCCAACACTGGTTCACATGGGGCAGCCTTGGGCGATGCGGGAGACTTTGATCGATCCCCAAGGGAACTTTGGTTCGGTGGAAGGAGACCCTCCGGCAGCGATGCGTTATACGGAAGCCCGTATGACGCCTCTCGGCGGAACTTTGATGTCCGACATGGAGAAGGACACGGTCGATTTTGTCCCGAACTACGATGAGCGTTTGACAGAGCCAACGGTGTTTCCTGCCGCGTTTCCGAATCTTCTGGTCAACGGTGGAACGGGGATCGCGGTGGGGATGGCGACGAATATGCCTCCGCATAATCTCGGCGAAATTGTGGACGGAGTGTGCGCGCAAATCGATAACCCCCAGATCACGGTGAGTGAGCTGGGGGCCTTCATCAAGGGGCCTGATTTTCCGACGGGATGTGTGATTCATGGCGTCGAAGGTATCCGCGAATACATGGAAACAGGCCATGGAAGTGTGC
>CAZCAL010000108.1:0-10999 GCA_964496625.1 uncultured Verrucomicrobiaceae bacterium
GCCTCTTTCGCTGACCCGAAAAACAAAACACAAGACAAACACACAGAACTAAATGAAACAAACACGATACAAAGGCCTGATGTCTGGTCTGGCGTTCCTCGCGACCGCCATGACTGCATCGGCTCACGTCAGCTACGGAGGCCGTGATTTCGGGACCATCGTTCCGAATGCTGCACCGATAGTCATTGACAATCAGGCAGTGACCAGCAACTACGGCTGGGCGGACGGCACCGATGAAGACTTTGGCGACAGCCACAAACTGCGCGCCTTCCGTTTTTCCCTGGCTGCCCCAGGCTATGTGACGATCTCCTTCAGTGGCTCCACGAATGGAGGCACTAAGGACGGAAGCATCCATCCAGCGTTCTCCGTTTACCGGGGCTTGGCTCACCTCGCGCCGATCACCAATGCGCCAGGCAGTCCTGACCACGACTTCGCCCCAATTTCTGCGGCGTATCTCGCCACGCTACCTGGGGTGGCGAAGGAAGGGGCTTTCCGAGCCCTCGCCACGTGGCGAATGGGTGGTGACAATCAAACGGGTCCAACCTTCGACTTTGAAGCTGCCGATGGCCTTAGCACCTTCGTGTTCAAGGGTTATGCGGTAGATGGTGACTCCAGTCTCTTTGGCGCTGTCGCGGGTGTCGCTGGCGATGGCGCTGCGGATGGCACCATCACCAAGTCATTCTACCTCGAAGCGGGAGATTATTCCATCTTCGTGGGAGGAGCGAACTATGCTGGACAGTCACCCACGCCGGACGCCACCTCTTATGGATTGACGGGATCAATCTCGGTGACGCCCTTCACTTTCGTGGAGGGTGATCCAGCGGCGGGCGGCATTGGTTATTCCTATCAAGTCTCGCTGCCTGCCAATGGTGAAGGTAGCTTTAGCGGTAATGTCGGTGCCTGGAGTTGGGAAGATGAAGGGATCGCACCTGCTGGTGGTGAAGGCTGGACGCACACGTCCAACTGGGTGGCAGTGACTCTCGAAGAGGCCACCGTGCTGACGGTGACCATGGCGCGTGATGCCGCCGTGCCTTTCTTGGGCACCGGCAATGTGGGTGGATTTGCCGCTGTGGATCACATGTTCCCGTCGCTAACATTGTGGAAGAATTGGGACAACGATCTGATGCCGGCGAACGTCGCTACAGACCTGAGTTATGAGCCTAGCACCGCCCACGATCACCACACCTACGCAAACCGTGGCAATGTCATCTGGGCAGAGGATCTGGAGTATCGGGATCACATCGAAAACAGCACCGAGGGCACCATTACCCGCAGTTGGGTTTTGCCAGCGGGTCAATACACCATGGCACTGGGTAGCAACTCCCCATCACTGACCAGCCCACCGCGGCAGGGTTACCAAATCCGCTTCAAAACCGCACCCGTTCTTGTGGGTGACCCCGCCCCGGGCGGTATCGGTTACGGCTACACCGTTGTGGCAGGGGCTGGCGATAGCGGTAGCATCTCTGATCATGTCGGCGCATGGAGCTGGGAAGACAATGCCTTGTTCGGCCCCGGTGATGAGCCTGTGGGTTGGACGCATACCTCCAAGTGGGTGGCAGTGGAACTGCTCAATGAAGTGCTCTTCACCGTCACCATGGCACGTGATGCCAATGTGCCCTGGCCCAGTGCGGAGGAGCCTGATCGCAAAGCTGATACCACCTCCATGTTCCCTTCCTTCACCCTCTGGCGGAACTGGGACAACGACGGCACCGACTTCCACACCTACAACAACCATGGCAACGTCGCCTGGGCGGAAGACCTGCGTTACATCGACCATTTGGACAATTCCACGGAAGACACCGTAACGCGCACCTGGCGCCTGCCCGCAGGCAAATACTCCATGGCGTTGGGCAGCAATGCACCAGCCACGAATCCAAATCGCCAAGGCTTCAGCTTTAGCTATTCGGCTGCGGCCGTCGCCCCGGTCGTTGCCGGTGATCCTGCTACCGGTGGCATTGGCTATTCCTATACCGTGAACGTGGCCCCTGGCGGCAGTGGAGATTTTTCCAGCCACGTCGGTGCCTGGAGCTGGGAAGACAATTCTCTCTTCGGACCCGGTGACGATCCCGTGGGCTGGACGCACACCTCCAACTGGGTGGCAGTGAATGTGCAGGCACCACTCACCCTGAATGTCACCATGACGCGTGACGCCAATGTGCCTTGGCCAAGTGCAGAGGAGCCTGACCGGAAGGCTGACACTACTTCCATGTTCCCCTCGCTGACCCTGTGGCGCGGGTGGGATAACGACGGCAGCGACCTGCATACATACAACAATCACGGCAACGTCGCCTGGGCGGAAGACCTGTCTTACATGGACCATATCAATAACTCCAGTGCGGAGACCATCACCCGCTCCTGGACGCTGGCCCCTGGCCTCTACACCTTCGCGCTCGGTAGTAATGCCCCAGCGACCAACGCAAATCGCCAAGGCTACAACTTCGCCTGGACGACCAGCGCCCCGCAATGGACCACACCGATGATCACCAAGCAGCCTGCCAGCCTCGCGTTGGTGGAAGGGAAGAAGGCAGTGTTTTCCATCCGCGCCGTCGGTCCTGACTTGGCGTATGAATGGCAGAAGGACGGCATCACCTTGGATGGCGAAACCGCTGCCACCCTAACCATTGACGCCATCGGCCCAGCCGATGAGGGCAGCTACGTCGCCATCGCACGGAACTCAGCTGGCGCAGTCAGCAGCAACGCCGCCACGTTGGCAGTCATCTCCAAGCCCGATGTTGATTCACTCGCCTTCCCCGATGGCGTCATCGGCCAACCATATCAATACAGCGTCACCACGCCAGAGCCCGCTACCAGCTTCCGCATTACCGGACTGCCTCGCGGCCTGCGTTACGACAGCCGCACCGGCGCAGTCAGTGGTCGTCCGACGGTAGCTGGTTCGTTTGATGTCAAAGTCATCGCGCTGAACAAGAGCGGTGCTGGCCTTCCTCAAGAAGACACCTTTGTCATCAATGCCATGCCCACCGGCACCACGGCCACCTTCACGGGTGCCATCGGTCGTGCGCCAACGCTGAATGACCACCTCGGTGGCCGCATTACCTTGACCACCACGTCGATGGGAGGCTTCACTGGTGCCCTCGTGCTGGGCACACAAACGCATCGCCTCAGCGGTATCTTAGCCGTGCCACTCGGCTCCACCACACCGAGCGCCAACCTCACCATCGTGCGTCGTGGACAGGCCAGCTTGGTTCTGAATGTGACGATTCAATCTGATACCGGAATGGCCACTGGCACCCTTAGCGATGGCATCACCACGCTACCCTTCCTGGCACGTCAGCCAGTCACAGACACCGCTCCCTACTTGGCCAACTTCACGATGGCCATGCTCATCGACTTCACACAGGAAGGCGATGAATCCGTGCCGCAGGGCCATAGCATCGGTGGATTCAAAGTCACCAGCCGTGGAGTCGCCGGTGTATTGAAGCTCGCCGACAACACCACCGTTCCCTTCTCCGGACCACTCGAAAAGAATGGCTGTCTCACCCTCTATCGGACGCTGTATAAAAACACCGGTTCCGTTGTCGGAGTGCTGAACATCAACGCAGGAGCAGGCTCCACCTTGTCTGCATCTGAAGTCACTTGGCTGAAGAAACAGCAGCCAGAGAAGTCCCGCGACCGGAACTACAAAGCCGGCTTTGGACCCCTTGACCTCAGTGTCATCGGTGGTCCCTACACCATCCCCGCAGCGGGCTCGCTGGCCATGGGGCTGACCGCCAATGCCGCAGGCAATGCCATGCTCACCTTCGCTGAAGGCGGTGCACCTGATCCTGCGACCAAACTAGACGTTGCTGCGCTGGAAGTGAAAGAAGGCAGTCCCAAGGCAGTGGGCATGGTCTCGGCCAACCCTGGCTCCGTGACGCTCACCGTCACTCCTGGCAAAGGCACAGCCTTCGCTCCCGGCACGACGGGCAGCTTCAAAGGCGGCTTCAAGCTCAGTGACCCTGCGGGAAATCGCACCGCCAGTTTCTGCGGCATGATCGTGGATGATGGCAGTGGCCCTCAAGGCTACGGCTTCTTCCAACTGATGAAACTCCCAGAGGCAGGCCCACCCGCAACGACCTTGCGCACCTCGCCGATTCTCTCCGGGAATCTTCTCTTGCAGACATTGAACTAATCCCACGGGGCAGTGGGTCCACCAGGGCCCGCTGCCCCATTTTCGCCCTATGTTGTTTCGTCACTTCCTGCTTGTCGCAGCGTTGATCTTTGGCTCTTTGCCAAAGGTCAGGGCGCACCATGGGCTGGACTTCCTATTGGTTCAGGATGCCTACATTCCGCACCCCGGTGCGCTCACACTCTTCAGTGGTTTCGACTGGACCAGCGACACCACCCCCGACCAATTTTCCGCCGAACCCGGTGCCATGATCGGCATTATCCCCGGCATCGCCTTCGGTATCGGCAGCGAGATCTCCGACGTCGGCGACGGATGGAATGCCTACACCCTCTCGCCCTATTTCCAAGCCCAACTCCTCCCCAGTTCCTGGAGTTCACGCGTCCGCGTAGCGCTACGAGTCGGCTACGACATCAGCCTCTCACCCTACGAATACACCACGCTGGAGCCCGTCACGATCACGCGCAAGATCAGGAAGCCTCAGCAAACCGTTGTCGTCACGACCAAGTCGAACGGCGGAGGTGGATCCTCCGATCCTGGAGCATGCGGCCCGGATGCAGGGCCAGACGCGCCACCGTGTCCCGATAAAGCGCCGAAACATGTCGGCCACGGCCACTCCACCACGACGACACAGATTCGCACCACGAAAGGCACCGTCACCGAAGAGCAAATCACAGTTTTGAAAGCAGTCCGTCATCAGGAGCGAGTCGAAGGTTTAAACTCTCGGCTCATCATCGAGACTGACCTCAGTTCATCGGATCGTCTTGTTCTGAACCTCACCCACTTCACCCCGAATCGAGGCACTTCCCAGCTAGGCTACGCAGCAGGCATTCGGCATGCCTTTTCGCACGATTTCGCCATGAGCATAGAAGCTCTCGGCAGCTTTGAGGAGGACAACTGGCATCAGGCCATTCTCGCTGCGCACATCGGCATTTTGCATCACCTCACCTTCAAGATAGGCGGCTCTGTTGGCCTCACTAAAGACACACCAGACTTCTCCCTGCACACTGGAATTGTCTTCCGGTTTTAGCTTCTTATGACTTCCGCGCAATCACCTTCACTCCCCGGCAGCGCGCCACGCATTTGGCTGATCGCGTTTGGCGTGATCGCACTCATCCTCAGTGGCAGTCTGTATCTCTCTTCACAGTTGAAGCACAACCTTCCGCGACCAGCATTGCCGGTTTACAGCGTTATCCAACATGATCTGGAAGCCACAGAACGCAGTGGGCAGCCCGTTCATTTTTCCGATCTAAGGGGAAAGGTGATGACCTGCGCTTACATCTACACTGTCTGCCCGCATGGCTGCGCGGCGGTGATCGGGCAGATGAAAAAGCTGCACGATGCCTTCGGGACTCGCAGTGATTTCCATCAGGTCTCCATCTCCGTCATTCCAGAGCGTGACACAGCCAGCTTTCTCTCCGCCTATGCGCAGGGGCTTGGCCTTGCGGACAGCGATCCCTGGTGGTTCCTCAGCGGAGAGCAAAAACCTCTCTGGGACTTCATGACCAATGAGCTAAAGCTCGAACCCGCCAAAGCCATCCCTGAAGATGAGCGCGTCAATCCACTGGATCTCTTCGAGCATGATCTGCGCATTGTGCTCATCGACCGCCAAAGCCGAGTGCGCGGTTACTACAGCGTCTTCCATCCAGAGCCGGAAATCGCCGCGCTGATGTGTGAACGCTTATTCAAAGATACAGAACGACTCCTCAATCATCCCAACGACTGAACCCCCTCATGAAACCTAAAATTCGTCTCATCACCCTGGTCATCGCCTTCTTTGCCAGTTGGCTACCCGCTAAAGCTTCGGACAAATCCCCGACCTTCAGCTACGAAGCCGAAGTCGCCGGTGTCATGTGCAGCGCCTGCTCCAGCAAAGTGAAGGCCGCATTCGAGAAACTCGACGGCGTAACCAAAGTCAAAGTCAAAGCCAGCAAAGAACCCGCCGTCGCCAAGGTCGAATTCACCTCCAGCTCCGCGACACTGACGCAAGCCGCCGCGATCAAAGCGCTCGGAGCGGATGCCAGTTCCTATCAGGTGCGTGCGTTGACGAAGAAGGACTGATGGCTTCGGGTTGCAGTGTTTGATGCTCTTCGCCAGGGACAGTTGTAAGTCTGATTTGCGATGAGTTGTGCATACGATGAAGCTCTCTCACTCCACCTTCAGCACGCCATTCATCACCATCCAGTGACCGGGGAAGGTGCAGAGGTAGGGGTAGTTGCCTTTTTCTTTTGGGGTATTGAAGTGGATGGTGAAACTGCCCTTGGGGTTGGTCATGTCCGTGTAGACGATCACGTCCTCGCTGTCAGGGACGTAGTGCTTCGCCATGCCTTTGGGATCAGTGATCATGAGGTTGGCTAGATTGCCGAGCTTCTCTTTAGTGCCGGGTTTTCCGAGCATCCAGTTGTGCGGGACGACATCGGGATTCTTGAAGGTCAGGCTGAGACGTTCTCCTGCTTTGGCAGTGAGCTCCTTTTGGACGTATTGCAATCCCAGCGCTGCTTCAACGACGAGCTCCCGCCCACTCTCACCTTTCGCCCAGGGATTGGGTTTGGATGGGGTAGGGGCGGTAAGTCCGATCTGGCCAGCGTGATTGGTTTTAGCGATCTGCGTGTAGCCAGAGAAGTTGGTGAAAGGCTCGGCCAACGAATGAACCGTCATGAACAAATCGTGACCGGTGCTGAGATGCAGATGCACCTGATTGGCGGGGATGATTTGCGGAATCTCCACGAAGAGCGTCTTGCCTCCGTCGAGCTTTTGCACGCTGCGGATCTCCAGCGGATCATGGCCGGGTGTGTCGGCGTATTTGACGGAGTATTCGGGCGAGCCGTATTGCGGGCCGTAGTGGTAGTTCCAGCATTGCGCGAAGCAGGTGCTGACGTCTGCCTGCGTGATCGGTTGGTTGAAATGGATGATGACGCCGTTTTCACGGGCTTCAAAACCCACGGGCACAGGCTTATCTGCACCACCGGTAAAGCGCACGCGTTGGAAGCAGCCGTCTTTGGGGGTGTAAGTTCCCCAGCCCTGCATGCCGTTCACATAGAGGTGACCGTCGTTGGGGTTAAAGCGTGCGCATTGGGGGCCGGAATCAAAGTTGCCACTGATCTTGTAAGCGGCGGCTTGCCAGCGGCCCTTGAGGTTTTGTCGCATGACAAACCAAGCACTGCCACCACCGGACGAGAGGTGGACTAGATTTCCATCACCTTTTAAGGAAGCCCACTCGCTGCCGCTGATGAATGCCTGGCTGCTGGCGCTGTTGTCCTCGCCTCGTGGCATGTACATGAGCACGGGCTCGGGAGGTTGGCCGTCTTTCGGGCCACCTGCGCCGAAGTGGGCACCGAGATTCTGATCGAGTTCAATCTGGCCAATGGTCGTGGCCGGAGTCCAGTCGCCCTCCTGGGCACTGGATGTGATATACCGACCATCGGGCGAAATCCCGAGGCCGTTGGGATTGCGGAAACCGGTGGCGAGAACCTGTAGCGCAGGCGTCCCGCCTGCATCGGGCGATTCGGGCATTTTGCCCGATCTTGGAGCGGCAGGCAGAATGCCTGCCACACTGGAGACAGGCAGAATGCCTGTTCTACAGATGCCCTGGTTCCCTGATGCAAAATACCAGCGGCCTTCTTTGTCTTGTTCCAGACCGACAATGAAATCGTGTCCGCCGGGCGATGTCTGCATGATGTTGGTGATGCACTCGTAAAAATCTGCTTCGTCATCGCCGTTCAGATCCTGCAAGCAGGTGATCTGGTCGCGGCCAAGAACATAGAGTTTGTCCTTCACTATCTTGACCCCAAGCGGCTGGTTCAGGCCTGTGGCGAAGCGTTTCCAGCGAAGCTTCTCTAGCTTTTCATCGATGCCCTTCACCAGCCAGACTTCGCCGGTCATGGTAGCGATAGCGGCGGTGCCATCGCTAAAAAAGTCATGTGCTGAGATGAAGAACAATGTGCCGTAGGGGTTCTCAAAGGGGATGGTGATGCGGTCTGTAGCAAAGGGTGTTTGGGTGCCGAGATCGCCCTTGGTTTCCAGCCACTGTGGCCATTGCGCGGGGCCACCGTGGGTGAGGCCGCTGAGATCTGCGCCGTCTTGGCGTGCGGTCACGAGTTGCTCTTTGCCATCGACATTGTAAGAGAAGATCACTTCTTTTCCATGCCGGTAAAAGCCATGATAAATGCCCTTTTGCTGCTTGCCAGATTGGCTCAACACTTTGCCATCCATCGGTGCACCTGCCATGAAGCCGTGGCGTGCATCGTTGATTTTGATGAAGCCACCGGTCCAGATGACCGGGAACCCGAGTGTTTCAGGATCAAAGACAGCGGCTTTGTCATCGAACCGCACACAAACACCTTTGGGCAGGGTGAGCCCGGCTCCTTTAAAGACGCCACAGAAAAGACTGCCGTGATCACTCGCGCCGAAGCGCCCATCTTTCCAGGTCACCTGATCGTTTTGATTGCCCCAGTGCCCTTGATTGCCACCATCGACTCCAGGGAAGGCGGGGATCAACGCTGGCAGGGGCTTTTGCTTCATGAAGTAGAGCGCTTGCTTGCTGTAATAATCAAAGACGCGGTCTCGATTGACAAACTCTTGCCAATGTTGGTTGTCCTCCTTCTTGAGTGGCGGGCGGTCAGGGGTGAACGATGCGGCATCAGGTGCTTTGACGACGGGCACTGCGGCACCGAGGTCGTCGAAGTCCCAGAGTCCGATGGTGTTGTCCATCCGCAAACGTGGCGAATCCCCTTTGCGAGGTTTCATGACGCCGCGTGAGAGTCGAGCGTCGTCAATGATGCCATCGCAACCAATCGTGCCCTCGACAAGGCGACCAAAGGCAAGGGACTCGGCTTTGGAAGGATTCGGTGCACCCGCCGCTCCGGTAGGTTTTTCCAGAACGCTCTTGCCATCGACCCAGAGGGTCACCGACTCGTCACTGACACTCGCCACGAGGTTGTGCCACTCACCATCGCAAATGTTGACCTTGGAGTCATAGTCTCCGCCGCGTCCAGGCATGAAGAGGGCCAGGGAGCCCCTGCCAGCGTGGGTGTAAAGTTCCCAGTGGGTGCTGGCTACTTTTGGATTGCAGGCGACGAGGATGTTAAAATGGTCTTTGCTCTCGAGTTTGGCGCGGCATTCGATGGTGAATGACACCGTGTGGTAGTCAGCCTTTCCGTCGATCAGCAGTCCACCGCTGAGCGCTTTGCCGTATTCCTCGTTCAATGACGGGACGCCGGCTGGATTGGCGGTGGAGGATTTTGGATTGCTGTTTTTCGCAGCAGTCTGCGCCGCTTCGCTCCAGGTGCGATACTTTGGTTTTGGGCCAGGGGTGTTGTCGTCAAGTTGCGGCACCAGCCACTTGAGGCCATCGAGGTTGTCAAGCAGGCGACCTTCGGCGTCTTCATTGGTGTGGTTAAGGATACCGATCGGTCCATTGTAGCCACTGGCGCGGAGGATGCGCAGCACCTTCACATCTTCCGTGCCCGCTCCTAGCGGCAGGATCTTGCGGCCCTTCGCTTCGCCATCAATGTCCATGCCATTGAGGTTCACGCACAGCAGGTGCGGCAAGAGTTTGGGTAGCACTTGGGCGAGCCGATCCAGATGCCCATGACCATGGTGCAGGTTATAGACGATCCCGATGTTTTTGATGCCCTGCGCCTTCAGGGTTTCGGTCACGGCGAGGGCATTCTCTGGCTCCCCACCCCAGCCGCCGTGGTTGTAGATGCCCACTTGGCATCCATAAGGTGCTGCGGCTTCACAGATCAGCTTGAAGCGTGCGACTTCTTTAGCGACTCGGTCTTTTTGATCTGCCTCGTCTTTGACCGCGATGGGACTACCTGCACCACTGATCCAAAGCTGTGGATGTACCCCGTGCCGCTTGAAGAGTTCCAGCGCTCTGTTTGCCTCCTCATTCACCGCACCAGGGAACCACCAGCCCAAGAGTTCGATGTGATGCTTTTTGAGTGCGTTGAGCTCATCATCCCACTGTGGAATGTGCTCCTTACGGTAATCGTAGACGAACTTTGTTAGGCCCATTTTTTCCAGCATCGCCGCCCGCTCTTCTGGACCACGTTTGGCAGAGTCAAACGGCACGATGCACCACGCGGCAAGGTTGGACTGATCATAGATGCTGTCTGCGGCACGGAGCTGCGACACCGTGGCGACGAATAGAGCAAGGGGGAGAAAGCGGAGGGACATAACGATTGGGGGCACCGATATCAACGTGGGTTTTGGGGGAGTGTTCAGCCCATTTTAGTGGCATTTTCCCAGGTGAACTCAGTGCGGGTGAGTTGACCTGATTTGATGACTCCACCTTGCATCACGGCAATGAATCGACTCCGATCTTCCAAGAGTCTGATGTCCTTCAGGACGTCCCCATCAACAATGAGGAGATCTGCAAGCTTACCTGCCTCGACGGTTCCGAATTCCGCACTACGTCCCATGATTTCCGCGCCGGTCTTCGTCGCGCACATGATCGCCTCCAGTGGGGTGAAGCCAACATCGTTGACGAAGAAAGTGATCTCACGTGCATAGTCGCCGTGTGGATTCCAGCCGAAGCCATAGTCTCCGCCCAGCCCAATCCGCCCCCCAGCGCGAAGGATCCGCAATGCCGAGGCGCTGCCGCCATCAAGCGTTTCTTGATGGCCATCAATGACACTCTGGGGTAAGCCAAACTCAGGGCCGCGCAAGATGCTGGCCTTTTCAAAATAGAGAGCTGGAACGCAGGGCACGTCTCTCTGAAGCAGGAGATCGAGGCATTCGTCATCCATGAAGGTACCGTGTTCGATGCAATCATATCCGGACTTGAGGGCGTTCTTAATGCCCTCGGTGGCGCGGCAGTGCCCGGTGACCTTGAGTTTGTGATTATGCGCTGTCTGCACCACCGCATTCATT
>CAZCAL010000108.1:11009-12332 GCA_964496625.1 uncultured Verrucomicrobiaceae bacterium
GTGGGATAGGTCTTTACCCATTCAATGCCATCCTTCACGAGTGCGCGCACAGCGCTCCGCGCCTCTTCCACGCCGTTGATGATGAAGACGAGCCCTTCCATCCCGATTTTGCGGAACTCAGGATTCCAGTCCATCAGACCACCTGCACTGCAAATTTCGCGGCCTGAGGTGGCGAGGCGTGGTCCTGGGATCAGGTCGCCTTCAATGGCTTTTTTTAGCCACACATCGACATTAAAAAGACAGCCGCCACTGCGGGCGGCGGTGTAGCCGCAATCCAGCGCAAGCTTCGCATTCACTGCGGTAAGCATACTGACGTATTCGACGGGATACTTGATGTCGAGGTCCTGCAATTCCTGAATGTTGAAGTAGGTCGCGTGAAAGTGCGCCTCGACCAGACCGGGCATGATCGTGCCACCTCTGGCATCGATCATCCGTGCATTTGGCGGTATTCGCGGCGCTGCTTCGGTGAGGCCAGCATAGGTGATCCGACCGTCTTCCAGGACTACCGTTGCGTTCGGTATCGCTGGCTTACCGGTGCCATCGATGAGTTGGCCGTTGTGGACGAAGGTGATTCCTTGTTGGAGCTTCATGGTCTGTCCACGCTACCGTTTTGAACTTCGAAAGGATAGAACAAAAGCGGCGTGGCTTAGAACACTGGAGGCGCTACCTCGGGACGGGTGTACTTCTCTCGATAGGCTTTTGGCGTGAGGCCGACGATGCGGCGAAATTCGCGGGTAAAGTGGCTTTGGTCTGCAAAGCCGTAGCGGAGCGCGATGTCTGAAATGGGTCGGCGGGTGTCCACAAGGGTGCGGCAGGCCGTTTGGATCCGCAGCCGCTTCATGTAGCGTTGTGGCGGCAGGCCGTATTCGCGGCAGAAGCTACGCTCAAAGGCACGCACCGAGAGGCCCACGCTACGTGCCATTTCTTCATTGCGCAGATTGCCGGCAAGATGCCGTGTCATCAGTGCAATGGCGACGCCGAGACGGATGTCTGTGTGTTGGTCAATCTGCGCTGAGTCCAGTGCGCGCGTGATGCCCGCTGTGCCGATGATTTTTCCTGCTGCATCATGCACGGGCATCTTTGTGGTGAAGCACCAACTGGCGGTGTGATCATAGCGCCCGACTAGCTCTAGACGACCTACGACATTCTGGCCAGCCAGCGCAGCTTCATCTCCAGTTCGGAAGTGATTGGCTAAATGGCCGGGGGAGAGGTCGTCGTCGGTTTTTCCTAAAACTTCATCAGGCCGCTCCATGCTGTAGTTTAGCAAGAAGGCACGGTTCACCCACAAGTAGCGATGTTGGCGGTCCTTGATCCAGGCCTGCA
>CAZCAL010000109.1:0-12184 GCA_964496625.1 uncultured Verrucomicrobiaceae bacterium
TAGATCTTCCGCTGTCGCTGCACGTCCAGGGACTCCAATATCAACGGACGGGGGTGTCAGGTAGTCAGGTTGTCACATCGGTGTGGCTTATGCCGGAGGCACTCCGGCCTAGCCACGAAGCCCTCAAAGGGTTGCCTCCCATTGACTCTCCCTCGTGGGCCAGACCCGCCGGGCTGCGGTGGCTTCACCACTGGTCGTGGACCTATGGCAGCGATGGGGACGATCCAGCACCCAAAGACACGTTCGTTGCTGCGAGTCTGGACGAATCGTATTTGGCGAAACGACCGCCCTCCGTTGAGCCCGGTTATTATCGGCTCAAGCTCGTGCAAATCTCCAACGAAAATTGGCAGAGTTTTGTGGACGGTAAGGCCGGCACTCCGCTGCTGACGGATCAGGACATGGAAGTGCTCGTAGCACCGCCGGAGAGCATCAAGCCCAGGCCCGCCCTGAATACAGTGAAGATTCAGGCTGCCTCTGTCGATTCATGGCCCGCGGTCAAAGCCATCGCCTTTGAGGATTCCGAGCTGGTAGACGAGGGCAAATTCTGGATCTTTATGCCCCTTTCCATCAAGAACACCGGTACCACGGACATCCCAATGAACCGATTCGCAGCCTACTTATAATTTGGCGCGCCGCTGCAAGTGGCCGATTAAGGCATCGCCGCAAAGTGTTGCAGAGCTCTGCGGCCGGACGAGAGCGCGGAACAATGGTTCACCCACGTCACCGGCCCATGGAGCGGCCTCAGCCCGACGGCAGATCTGGTTCTGGCACCTGGGAAAACTACCACGATTAAGGTCTTCTTCTCGCTCGGTACGTCGGATGGTCTCCCAAATGCCCAGTCACCCAACCAGACTTTTCCGATCGGGATCAAATTCTTCCTCGGTGATGACGCATCCTTCACGGACGGAGAGCAGCTTTTTTCCGGCCATCTCTCCCTTCAAACGGAGTGGCGCCAACATCTCGACCAAGCCACCTTTGACCAGTTCCTCAATCAGGCCGGGGCACCCTAAATCCCGCCTTCACTTGTTGTCATCGGGCCCCAAGGCCCACCCGGCGAGGTGACGAATAGCGACCTGACTACCGCCATCAGCAGCACCAGCAGCAACTCAAATCCCGTCAACACGCTAGACACATCCTTTCCTGATGCTGACGTGGAGGCCTTGAGGCTGAAGCTGAATGAACTGATCAATGCGCTGCGGCGGTGATGGGGGGAATATTTCCGCATTTTCGCTGAAAGATTTGCCCTGGCCAGAAAAATGCTGCATTTACAAAAGGTTGGGGTGGGCATACAATATTCTATTCGCTATGGCTGCCGACCCACCCGGCAGGCCGCTTCTCTCGAAGTTTGGCGGTCAATTTTAGTCCCAATCTCTCTCTCGATTCATGGAAGAACTCATCTCCAAAGGTAGTCCGCTGGTCTGGTTGCTGCTGGGCTGTCTCTGTTTTGCGGTGGCTATCTTTTTTGAGCGGTTGGCCTATTTCCACCGGGCGAGCATGGATGTGGGTGAGTTTTTGAGCGGCTTGGGCGGGCTGATCCGGCGCAAAAATTATGCGGATGCTCTGCAGGAGTGTGTCTCCGCCAGGGTGCCAGCAGGGCGCGTGATCCACGCGGTGCTGCTGCGGCACCACTCCCCCAGGGAACAATTGCGGGAGATTGTCCAGGAGGCGGGACAGATGGAGGTTCCCCGGCTGGAGCGCTACTTGGCGATTCTGAGTGCCATCGCCCATGCGGCCCCGCTGATCGGGCTGCTGGGAACGATGGTGGGGCTGCTGGACAGCTTTACTAATCTCTCCGCAGCGAACGGGATGGCGACACCCGGTGAAGTGGCGCGCGGAGTCTACCAGAGTCTGGTGACGTCCGCCCTGGGGCTGGCGGTGGCAATTCCGGCCTACCTTTTTTATGCGTTTCTTTCTGCCCGTGCCCGCACCCTGATGCATGAGCTAGAGCGGGCCGGTGTGGAGGTGGTGAACTTGATCGATGACGCCCGCACGCAGGATAACATCGTGGAATTCCGCCCGATGGCGGTCGTGGCGGGTGAACCTGCTCTGGTGGTAGAAAAAGCTGGCCGTGCGCGCGGTCAAAAGGCATAGTCTGGGTGCGATAAGCGCACTTATTTGACATGAAGCTGGAGAGCCAACTGCCGCGCCAGAGCCCCTGGCTCTACGTAGTGCCATTGCTAAACACCATCCTGCTGCTGCTGGTGTATTTTTTGCTCAGCTCCGGCTTTGTGGTGCAGTCAGGCATCGCGGTGACGCCGCCGATGTCTGCGTCTCGCCTATCTGGATATGATCGGGCGCGACTGATCACGGTGGCCCCTGGGCCTGATGCCTCCATCTATCTGGATGGTCAGCGGATGAGTCTGGAGGAACTGCGGACCGTCCTGGGCAATGAGGGGGAGGGGGAGCGCCGCCTGCTGGTCTATGGCGATCAAAGGGCACCGTATGACCGGATCATGGAGGTCTCCAACATCGGGCTAACGCTGGGGTATGAGGTCGCGCTGGCGACGACTCCCAAGGCCCCTACCGCCGCCCAACCATGAAGGCTGCCCCGGAAAAAGATGGGCTGATCTTTGCCTGGAAGACTCGGCCACGTTCGGTGGGGCATCTATTTTTTTGGGGATTGGTGACGGTCTGCTTTTTGACGGGCTTCTTGCTCCTGTTTCGTGTGACCGCCCCTCGGGGTCGGGCCGTGGCGACCTCGGTGCAGCGGCTTACCTACCTGGACCCAGCAGATCCTTCGGCGCGCTATCTCATTAACCGGGCGCGAGACCGCAGTGCGCTGATCATTCCGTCCGATGAGCTGGCTGCCAGTAGTGCTGCGGCGGCGCAGTATCCGCTGTTTAAGCCCAGTTTTCAGTCGTTCGAGATTCGTCTGAAGGAGCCGAGGTCTCTGATCACGACGGTGGAGATTCCGAAGATCTTTTCCGCCAATGATCCCGTCCTGCCGCCACTGCCGCCGCCCACGGCTGCGATCTCAGCGCGGGTGGGGAAGGCGAGGTTGAAGTGGGAATTTAGCGGTAGCCTCGCTGTGCGCGGAATCACGCGTCAGCCAGATCTGGAGGGTATCACGCTGCTGGAGCCTGCCCGGATGAAGGTGCGCATCGGCGTGGCGGCGAATGGGCGACCTGTGTTTGTGATGCCGATTTCGACGGGCGATGACGCGGAAACGGTGAAGCGGTTGCTGGCGGCGCTGGCATTGATGCGCTTTGCCGTGGATGGCGCTGAGGTGGAGTGGGATGACGCCAGCTTCTCCTGGCAGGTGGAAAAGGGGGGCGCATGATCCAAATCTCTCTGGGCACTCTGATTCAAACGATGATGCTGGCCGGGATCGGGCTGGTGCTCGGCTGGTGGTTGCTGGCGATCTGGGCAGATCGGCGGGCGGCTCTGCGTAGGACGTCCGGGCTGGTTCGGTGTCGCCTCTGCGGCTGCCGTTACACGGATACGGAACATGCCGTCGGGCCGGTCAAAGCTGGGGAAAGCCCCGTGAGCCGCTGTCCCTCATGTCGCAATCTCAATGAGACAGGTCTTGGCTCAATGATCTAACCAGCGGTTACTTCCACCAGCCGAGCCAGTTCTTTTTCGGGGCAGGATTTGGGCGAGGGAGGATGACTGGCGCAGGGGGAATATCAGTCGGCGCGGCGAGATCTGGTGATGGGGAAGGGGCAGCCGGGGTGATTTTAGGCGTCAGCCGAGCCGGGACGCGGAGCAGCACCTTTTGTGTCGGCGGATTGACGCGCGGCGGGGCTGGTGCTTCCGGCGCGGGGCTGACGGCTTCTGGGAGGGGTTCTTCCTGGAATTGAGGGGCATCGATTTCTGGCACTACATCGGAATCGGTGGGGTCCATCGGGGCGGCCTCTGCGGTGATCAGGACCTCATCGGGAATGTCTGCCCCTGTGCTGATGGGCGGCAAATAGGGGCTCGCCGGGTCTGGACGTGGGCTAGGGGATTCAATGGGAGCACTCTCCCGCTCTTCGACTCCTTCCGGCGCGCGGGCCAGGAGGTCGGAGGATCGGCTGTCTGCGGCGGCGGGTGGTTGGTCCTGCCAAGCGGGCACTGGCTCCACCGAAAGGACCCATGGCGAGGGTGGCCTGGGTGCCTCAATGGGCGGATGCGCAGCGGCCTGAAGCTCGTGGGTGACTTCGCTGGCCAGTTCGATGGCTGGCGTGGGCACCTCGATGTCCGATGCAAATTCAAGCGGCGCTGGGGACTCCGCAGGTGCGGAAAAATAGGCGGCACTCCAGCGCTGGACGAGGTGGGTGTCCAGTTCTGGCAGGTCCGGCTCTGGCTCGGCTGAGTGCGTGGCGGAGGCTTCTTCTTCCAGCAGGCGCTGCCTTTGTAGCTTCTTTTGCGCGGCATTCCGCCAGGCGAGGGCGGCTCCGGCGCTTGCGGCGGCCCACCACCAGGGCATGCGCCGCAGGGCGGTCAGCGCGAGCCCGCTGACAAAGGCTGCGCCAAAGATGCCCATCGACCGCTTTTGAGGAAACGGGCAGGATTCAGCAGGCAGATCTTCCAGGGGCGGCGTCATAACGGGAACCAACGCAGCAATCTAGGGTGGCTGCGCGCTGTCAGCAACATTCTTTCCGAATTCATCATCATCGCTTCCTTGCCCCGCACGCCCTCCATGCTAGGGTCAACGCTTCCCATTTTCAGCCCATGACTCCGACGCCTGCCGCCCCCCAGAACTACAAAGACACTGTCCTTTTGCCGAAGACCGACTTTCCAATGAAGGCGGATCTCGTCACCCGGGAGCCACAGCGGCTGGAAAAATGGCAGGCAGGAAAGCTCTATGAGCGCATCCAGGCGCAGACCAAGGGTCAGCCCACCTTCATCCTGCACGACGGTCCGCCGTTTGCGAATGGAGATGTGCACATGGGCACGGCGCTGAATAAAGTGCTGAAGGACCTGATCGTGAAATCAAAGACCATGGCCGGTTATCATGCGCCCTTTGTTCCTGGCTGGGATTGCCACGGGCTGCCCATCGAGTTCAAAGTGGTGAAGCAAGCCGCTGGCCTTACCCCGGTGGAGATCCGCGAACGCTCCGAGGCTGAGGCGCGCAAGTACATCGATATCCAGCGTGGCAGCTTCAAGAGGCTCGGCGTTTTCGGCGATTGGGAGAACCCCTACCTCACCCTGGATCCCGGTTACGAATCCGGCATCCTGCGCACCTTTGGCAAGGCCGTCGAACAAGGTCTCGTCTATCGCATGAAGAGGCCCGTGCTCTGGAGCTACGGCGCGCAGACCGCCCTGGCGGAGGCAGAGGTGGAGTATAAAGAGAAGACCTCCCCCGCCGTGTATGTGAAGTTTTCCCTGGTGAACCCGCCCCCAGGCTGTGACGGCGCCGCGCTGGTCATCTGGACCACGACGCCATGGACACTGCCGGCGAACCTCGCCATCGCACTGCATCCAGAGTTCGATTACACCAGCGGCACCTTTGCCCATGAAGACGGCCGCACCGAAAAGCTCGTGATCGCCAAATCGCGGTTGGAGGCCTTCGCCGCAGCCACTGGATTCAAACTGAATACAGAGCATGCCAACGAAGAACTAAAGGGCACCGCTTTGAATGGTTGCGAGGCACAGCACCCCTTCCTGCCGCGCACCTCGAAGGTCATCAATACCCTGTTCGTCACCGATGATACCGGCACTGGCGCCGTCCACATCGCCCCAGGCCATGGCGCAGACGATTACCAGGCCGGGCGCGAGCATGGGCTGGAGATCCTTTCCCCCGTCGATGCCGATGGCAAATACACCGCCGAATGCGGGCTGCCGGACTTTGTCGGTAGGCACGTCTTCCAGAGCAACGAAGGCATCATCGCGATCCTCGATGAAAAAGGCGCGATCCTGGGCAATGAAAAATACGTTCACCAGTATCCGCATTGCTGGCGCTCCAAGACACCGATCATCTTCCGCGCCGTGGAGCAGTTCTTTATCAAGATCGACGACATCCGCGCCAAGGCCCTCTATGAAATCGACCGGGTCCACTGGATGCCCGCCTGGGGCCGCAATCGCATCTACGGCACCGTGGAGAGCCGCCCAGACTGGTGCATCAGCCGCCAGCGCACCTGGGGCGTCCCGTTGCCCGTGTTTTACACCGCAGACGGGGAGATCATCATGGACACCGCCATCGTCGATAAGGTGGCAGGCATTGTCGAAAAAGAAGGCACCAATCTCTGGTTTGAAAAAGACGATGCCTGGTGGGCCGCCGCCGTCGGCCTCCCTGCGGATACCCGGCGCGGGAACGATACCCTCGACGTCTGGATTGACTCCGGCTGCTCCCACGTCAGCGTCCTGGATCGCCATCCAGAATTGCACGCCCCTGCAGACCTCTACATCGAGGCCACCGACCAGCATCGCGGCTGGTTCCAGAGCAGCCTCATGATGAGCATCATCGCCCGTGGTCACGCCCCGTACAAGGGCGTCATCACCCACGGCTTCGTCGTCGATACCAGCGGGAAGAAGATCAGCAAGAGCGATCAAGGCAGCGCAGGCAAGAACGCCAAGCCGATGACCGCAGACCACTACTACAACACTTATGGGGCAGACATGGTGCGCCTCTGGGTGGCCAGTGTGGACTACCAAAATGAGGTCCCATTCTCCGAAGATCTCTTCAAACAAAATGGCGAAAACTACCGCCGCATCCGCAATACCCTCCGCGTCCTGCTGGGGAACCTGCACGATGCGCCGAAGGAGAACAGCGCTGCGGAATACACCATCGTCGATCGGTGGATCCTTGAGCGTCTGCACGTCGTGACCAAGGAATGCGTCGATGCCTACGCGCACTACGACTTCCGCAAGGTCTTCAGCGTCATCAATAGCTTCATCACAGGGGATCTCAGTTCCCTCTACATCGACATCACCAAGGACCGCATGTACTGCGATGCCGCAGACAGCCCACGCCGTCGCGCCACCCAGGCTGCCATCCGGGAGATCACGGAGACCCTCTGCCGACTCCTCGCCCCGATCCTCGCCTTCACCGCAGATGAGGCCTGGGAGCATCTCGGGCATCCCGATAGCATCCATCTCCAGACCTTCCCGCAGCCAAATCCAGCCTTCCCAGGCAGTGACGCCACCCTGGCAGTGAACGAGCTGTTAAAGGTTCGCGGCACCATCCAGCAGGCCATCGAAAAAGCCCGTCAGGACAAAAAGATCGGCTCCAACCTGGAGGCTACCGTCGCCCTGACCCTGCCCGCCGAAGGCTTTGAGCACGCCGTCTTCAACGATCCCGCCACCCTCCACGAATTCCTCATCCTCAGCGATCTCAAGATCACCCGAGGCGGAGATCTCGCCGCCATCGTCGAAGAATCCACGCACCACAAGTGCGCCCGCTGCTGGAAGCACCTCCCCGACGTAGGCACCCACGAAGCCCACCCGACCCTGTGCGGCCGGTGTGTGGAGGCAGTGGGGTGAAAGCAGCGTGATATTTGGGGAAGACAAACCCGCTCAATAATGATGACGTCAGTGACTTCATTGACGGGCAGAAGGACTTTGCTGACTCCGTGCCAGCCTATTGACTGCCGGGCGTGGCAAACGCCGTCGCCCGGGGAGAATGCTGTCATTTGGGTCAACAAGATCCCCCGAAAGCACCCGCCCCACTGACGACACTGCCGCGCAGGTTGGCCTGCGTCAAAATCGTCCCGCCTTTCATCGTGGTCAGCAATCACGACCAGCCCTCGCCAATACCAGAGCTTTTTGACAAACGCGGCGGGTTCCGCAAGCTGCACACCTTCACGCTCGCCACCATCGTCCAGCTCGAAACCTTGCGCTTCTGTCGCCGCTCTATCACGCACGACCGCCGGGAGGCCGCCACGAAATTTTACGTCCCCAAGGGCCGCCAATACGACCAGATGGTCCAGGCCGCCCGCAGTGTCGCCAGCTCATGCGCCGCCGCCAATTCGCGAACGGAGCGTTCTGGGGCTGCACCGGCTTCCCAGACTGCAAAGGCACCCGCCCAGTATGAAGCCATTGAAGTCCCTGACAACAAGGTCAACCAAGTCAATCCAGTCCAAATCATGAACGAAGCCCAGCAAGGCCCCAAGCTCCTGCCTCCAACGGCATGCAGGGAGAGCCCGGCATTTGCCCGGCTCAATAGAGCAAAAACGGCTTCCGGCGGGCTAGGAAGATTTGGCTCTCTGCTTGAGCTTGCTGGCTGAGGGCCTGCCAGGAGACGCCGGTGGCGATCTGGGTGTGGAGGGGTTTGTTGCTGAGGAGTTTATTCACGTCGCGGAGGTTGAAGTCTCTGGGATGCAACCGCTGTAGGGTGGTGGCGATGGCTAGGCCGATGTCGATGCTTCTAATTGCGGCGGGATTGGTGATGAGGAGGCGCACTCCGCCGCAGGCCTTGTCTTTGAAGATGCTGGCTGTGGGGGTGAAGCGGATGGGCATGAAGCGGATGCCGGGGAGGCCCTGATCATTAAGCGCCTGCGAAAGCCGGAGGTCATCGACGTAAGGTGCGCCGATGACTTCAAACGGGGTATCGGTGCCGCGCCCGACGCTGATGGAGAACTCCAGCAGCCCGATGCCTGGATAGAGCAGGGCGGCGTGGAGGTCCCGCATGTTGGGGCTGGGATTGATCCAGGGCAGGCCGGTCTGGTCCATGGTGAGCCCGCGCGACCATCCCTCACAGGGGATGATGGTGAGGTCTGCGTGGAGCCCCAACTCGGCATTCATGAGGCGGGCGAGTTCGCCTGTCGTCATGCCGTGGCGGATGGGGATGCCGTGGGTGGCTGTGAAGCTGCGTTCGTCGATGTGGGTGGGGCCTTCGACGATAGTGCCGCCGATGGGATTGGGCCGATCCAGGACGATGAACTTCTTTTTCTGCGCGGCGGCGGATTCTAGGCAGAGGCGCAGGGTGGAGATGTAGGTGTAGAAGCGACAGCCAATGTCCTGGATGTCGAAGACGAGGGCATCTAGGTCCTTCAATTGGTCTGGGGTAGGGGCCTTTTTTTCTCCATACAGGCTGGTGATGGGCAGGCCGGTCCGGCTGTCTTTGGTATCGCTGACGTTTTCGTGATCTTCGATGCCCCGGATGCCGTGCTCTGGGCTGAAGAGCGATTGCAACTGAACGTCTGGGGCTGCGGCCAAAAGATCAATGGTGCTGCGGCGGGTGTTATTGATCCCGGTCTGGTTCGTGATGAGGCCGATGCGCAGGCCTTTCAACGCAGCGAAGTTTTTGCGCTGCAAGACATCGATGCCGGTCAGAACGGTGGGGACTTCGTCGGGACTGAGGCGAGGGGCGAGTGCTGTGGGCGGCGTGCTGATCTTTTTCTGGGCGGCGATGGCGGTGCCGAGTGCGGTATAGAGCTCGCGCACATCTCCTTTTCCGTTCGGGTGGAGTCGGGAGCTGAGGAAGACGTAGAAGGTGCGGGAGAAGGGGTCGATCCACATTGCAGTGCCCGTGAAGCCGGTGTGCCCGTAGCTGCCGATGGGAAAGATGCTGCCGCGAGGGCGGCTGAAGGCGGAATCAATGTCCATGCCAAGTCCCCGGCGACTCCACAAGGTGGGCGGCGTCTGCACAGTGCGCATGAGCTGGACGGAGGTCTCGCTGAGGACTCGGACGCCATCGAGTTCCCCGCCCTGGAGGAGCATCCGGGCGTAGCGGGCGAGGTCTCCTGCGGTGGCGAAGAGCCCGGCATTGCCTGAGACTCCGCCCATTTTTCTTGCGGTCGGGTCGTGGACGATGCCGCGCAGCATGGTGCCAGTTTCATCGGGTTCGGTGGGGGCGATCTGGGGTAGCCAGGCCAGGGGCGGATTGAAGCTGGTGTGCTGCATTTTCAGCGGGCCAAAAACGTGATCCGCGCAGTAGGCATCCAGTTTTTGGCCGGAGGTGAGGCGCACGATCTCGCCAAGGAGGATGAAGTTCACGTCACTGTAGCGGAAGTAGGTCCCTGGTGGGTGATCGGGCTGGAGGCTGATGGCTCGGGCGATGGCGGCATCGTAGCCCGCCCAGGCGGGTTCGCGGGGGATGCCGGCCGGAAGTCCTGACGTGTGGGTGAGGAGGTGCCGCAGCGTGATGGCTTCGCGTCCACTACCGGTGAAAGAGCGGAGGTAGGAGCTGACGGGCGCGTCGAGGCGGAGCTTCCCTGACTCGATGAGCTGCAACACCGCAGGCGTGGTGGCGACGACTTTGGTGAGGGAGGCAACATCAAAAATGGTGTCAGCGGTGAGGGGCTCGGGAGTGAGGGAGGCGGTGCGATTGCCTTCAAGGATCACTTCCGATGTGCCCGCATTTTCAATCCAGAGCACCCCGCCAATGGGATTCTTCTTCGCCACCGCGGCCTGAAGGACGTTGCGTGGGCTGGCTGTGGGCGGCTCTGCAAACGCAGTGGTGGTGAGGAGCAGTGCAACGATGGCGCGGCGATTCATGACCGCAGGCTAGCGGGCAGGAAGCAGGCTGGCAAGCACTGTAGCCGGGGTCTGAGACCCCGGTGCGAAGGCTGGGGAGATAGCGCCGCCCGCCGCCCAGGCGATTCACCGGCAACTTAATAGCGACCGGCCTCATAGAGGCCAGCCACAATTGCCCGTGGTCACGCGGCACTGTAGCCGGGGTCTGAGACCCCGGTGTGAATGAGAAAGCGAAAGAGCCGCCGCACAAGCGGTAGCCCTATGCGTTAGGCTTCCAACTTCCAAGGCGCGCGGTATTCTCTTCCGAGCATCTTCGCGGCCTCTTCATCGCCAATGATTTCCTCTTTCGTCGGGTCCCACTTAATGCTGCGGTTCAACATCAGGGAGATCAGGGAAAGATGGCCAGGGATGGCGCTGTGGTGGGCTGTTTCCACCGGGGTGACGGTAGGCTGGCGGCTCTTGACGCAGTCGAGGAAATTCCGGTGATGGCCCTTGGTCTCGTAAAGACGGGTTTTGATGATGTCATCGCCAAGTTTAGGGGCCTTGGCAGCTTCGACGACTTTATCGCCCTCGCGCTTTTGGATGATCTGCTTCAGGTCCGGATTGGATGAGTCATAGGTTCCATTGCGGTTGACGTAAACGGTGCCTTCAGTTCCAATCCACTTGGTGCCCATCTGGATGTCATTGTGGCCACCGGCGATGGTCATGATGATGTCGCCAGCGTAGAGCGCCTCTGTCCGATACTTAGTGGCGGTGTTCCACATGTCAGTGCGGGCTGGCATATCGACCTGAATGGGCTTGACCTCCGTCGGACCGCTGCGGTCGCAGTCCATTCCCCAGTGGGCGATATCGCAGTGGTGGCCGATCCAGTCGAGGAGCTGTCCGCCGCCGATGTTGTAGTTCCAGCGCCAGTTTTTGTGGATCCTGGCTTCGATATAGGGCTCCATCGTTGCCGGACCGATCCAGACTTCATAGTCGAGTTCTGCGGGTGGCTCCGTGACTTGGTTTTTATCGGCGGTCTTTGCAAAGTCTGTGTGGCCAGCGGGGAGACCTACCTCGACGCGATTGAGTTTACCGATCAATCCATTGCGGACGATCTCAGCGCCGATGCGGAAGTTGTCTTCGCTGCGCTGCCAAGATCCGGTCTGCCAGATGCGATTATTATCCTGGACGGCCTTAACGATGGCCTGCTGTTCACGAATGGTGCGGGCGAGGGGTTTTTCGCCATAGATGTCCTTGCCGGCCTTTGCTGCGGCGATGGCGACGAGTGCGTGCCAGTTGTCTGGCACAGCCAGCATGACAGTATCAATGTCTTTGCGGGCCATGACTTCGCGGAAGTCGTGGTAGCCTTTGCAGTCCTGGTTCTTGTAGGCACCATTGACGGTATTCAGAGCTGCCTGGAGGTGATTTTTATCGATGTCACAGGCGGCGACGATCTGGCAATCGGCCTCCTGGAGAAATTTGTTGGTATTGCTGGGTCCCATCATCCCCCAACCAAAGATGGCCATGGTGAGGCGATTGGAGGGTGCGTTTTGACCAAATACGCTGGACGGCACGATGGTGGGAAAACCGATGGCGGCTGCGGATTGGGCAATAAAACGGCGGCGGGATGTGGTGCGTGGGGTGCGATTCATGGGGGAATGAAGCTAGGGGTTGCGTTGTTTTTAGCCAATTCAGAGGGATGCGTCGAGAATTCTCTTTGAATCGAGCTGCGTGGCGACACTTTTTTTGACGATGCCCGAAGGTTTTTGATGGAAAGAGCGGCGGCGATGAGTTCCCAATCTTCCTGCTAATCCAACACTACCTATGAAATTCCTGACTCTTTCCTGCTGCCTCCGTACCAGCG
>CAZCAL010000110.1:0-4623 GCA_964496625.1 uncultured Verrucomicrobiaceae bacterium
GGAGCGTGCGCCTTTTGGAAGGGGCGATTGGTTGTTCCTGCGGGTTACGAAGGCTTGCTGCTTTCGCGTGAGCCATCGATCCTGAAGTAGCGTCATCAGTTTGGTAAAATGGGTGATGCTTTGGGCGTAGGTTTATCCTTGCCAATCGGAACCCCCATCACCGCCCGTCGCCTATTCATGCTTGCTGCGTGGATGGGAGGTTTTGCTGGGGCGGCGAATGCCACTGAAATGACTCCGGCGCAGCGGAGTTTCTTTGAGACCAAAATTCGGCCCGTGCTGGTGAAGCAATGTTACGAGTGCCACTCCGTAAATGCCAAAAAGCTAGGCGGTAAGTTGCTGCTGGATGCGCCGTCTGAGATGATCGCTGGTGGCGAATCCGGCCCCCCGTTGATCCCAGGGAATCCAGACGATAGTTTGATCATTCAGGCCCTGCGCTACCAAGATTTGGAGATGCCACCAAAGCAGCGACTGCCTGAATCCGTGGTGAATGACTTTGTAACTTGGGTCAAGCTAGGGGCTCCTGATCCGCGGGTCGAAAGTTCAGTGCCTGCGCGGAAACTCGATGACTCAAAATCGGACCTTTGGTCCCTCAGGCCCATCCGCAATCCGACACCTCCAGCGGTGCAAGACAAATCATGGGCTCGAGACCCTGTCGATCAGTTTGTCCTGGCAAAGCTGGAAGCACAAAAGCGATTTCCCACAAAGGACGCCGATGCGCGGGTGATTGTCCGTCGCCTCTACTTTGATTTGATCGGCCTGCCGCCGACACTGCGGGAGGTGGAAGACTTTGTTTCAGGGCGGGTAACGCTTTCGCAGATTGTGGACCGTCTGTTGGATTCGCCTCAATACGGTGAGCGGTGGGGGCGCCACTGGCTGGATGTGGCACGTTACGGAGAGTCCAATGGAAACGATGGCCTGAGCCGCAATGCCAGCTTCCCTCATGCATGGCGTTATCGCGATTATGTCATCGCCGCGTTCAACTCGGACACGCCTTATGACCAGTTTATCACGGAGCAAATCGCGGGGGACCTGCTCCCGGCTGCAACGGCAGAACAAAGGGATCGTCAGTTGATTGCCACCGGGTTCTTGGCCATCGGTGCAAAGCCAGCCAAGGCCATGAACGACAACTTTGAAATGGATGTCGTGGCGGATCAAATTGGAGTAATCGGCAGTGGCATCATGGGTTTGAGTGTTGGATGTGCGCGTTGTCACGATCACAAAACCGATCCAGTTCCGACTCGTGATTATTATGCTTTGGCCGGCATTTTCAGGAGCACCGAAACTCTCTGGGGTGCGGCGGGATTGCAGAGTCTTACCGCCCCACAGACCGCACTCCATGAGTTGGCGACAGCTCCGAAAGCGTCGGCAAAGCCTGAAGTCGAGGCCGTCATCGCTGCAAACAAGCCTCGCAAACCGGCCTCAAAGCCAAGTTTTAAATACTCACCCGATGCCGCCTTGGCCATGGGCGTGCGGGAGGCGAAAGCGGTCGTTGATTGCAAATTGAACATTGACGGCGATTCAAAAAAACTCGGTCCGGCGATTCCCCGTGGGTTTCTGAGTGTGTTTAAGTCTGCAGACATAAAACCAGACGCCAAGCAGAGCGGTAGGTTGCAACTTGCGCAGTGGATCGCTGATCCGCAGCATCCATTGACGGCGCGTGTCATGGTGAATCGGGTATGGTTAAATTTGTTTGGTGAAGGCTTAGTGCGGACGCCGGATGATTTCGGCGCGGTTGGGTCACCGCCAAGCCATCCAGAATTGCTCGACTATCTGGCAACGAGATTTGTTCAGGACGGCTGGTCGGTGAAGAGGTTGATCCGCAGTTTGGTCCTCAGTCGGGTTTATCAATTGAGCAGCAGTGTCGAGGAATGGGCTCGCAAGGATGACCCAGAGAACCTGATGCTCTCCCATCACAATCGCCGCCGGTTGGATGCCGAGTCACTGCGAGATACGATGCTTGTCGCCAGTGGGTCCCTCGACCGTCAGCCCGAACAGGGGTCGCTCATTCAAGGGCGCGATGTCCTGATCAACGAACTTCCTCCTCTGCACCAGCCTAGCCGCCATCGCAGCGTGTATCTGTTGATGCTTCGCAATTCGATGCCGCCGGAGTTGACCCCGTTTAATTTACCTGACGCGCTCAAAGTGACCGGGCAGCGAGATAGCGCGGTGCTCGCCACGCAATCGCTTTATCTGCTTAACAATCCTTTTCTTGTGGAGCAGGCGCAGAACTTCGCGGCTCGGCTTCAAGCGCAAGGTGATTCTGCGGACGCCGTCTCAATGGTGAGGCTGGCCTACGAACTGGCGTTTTCGCGGGTGCCCACTGACGCAGAGGTCCGTCGCGCCTTAGATTTTATCCGCGAAGCCGCATCCATGCTCTCGTCTGCGGGCTCTCAAGCGGGGCAGGGCGTCGAATCCACTTGGGCCGCCTTTTGTCAGGCGCTCCTCGCCAGCAATGAACTACGCTACATCGACTGATCACTAGATGTCTTGCACAGGTTCCGCAGCAGAAAGTTGTAGCTGGCCTCTGTGAGGCCGGAGCGATCGAGTCACCGAAGAAGCCGCAGAAGCCACGGCGATTCATTGGCGTTCTCTTCTGCACCGGGGTCACAGACGCCCGGCTACAGTTGCGTGTGACCAGGGGAAGTTGTAGCTGGCCTCTGTGAGGCCGGGTCATGGAACTGCCGAAGAAGTTGCGGATGATACAGCGATTCATTGGCGTTTTCATCCGCCCCGGGGTCACAGACACCCGGCTACAGAGCGTGTGACCAGGGTGCGTTCTAGCTGGCCTCTGTGAGGTCGGAGCCACTGAACCGCCGAAGAAGCTGCGGATGATACAGCGATTCATTGGCGTTCTCTTCTGCACCGGGGTCACAGACGCCCGGCTACAGTTGCGTGTGAGCGGGGTGCGTTGTAGCTAGCCGCATTCTGAACGCAGAAAGACAAGCCCCGCCGTTCTTTTGGAACGGGCGGGGCTTGGGAAAAGGATCGGGGTTAAACCACGGGCCTGATTAGGCGCCGGCGGTCACATCAAGAACCTGACGTCCGCGGTAAGAGCCGCATGAAGGGCAGGCGACGTGGCCAGGGATGGTGGTTCCGCACTCAGGACAGGTCTTGAGGGTCGGTGCCTTCCAGCGGTTCGCGCCCTGGCGTTTTCTTTGTCTGCTTTTGGATTGTCTGCGCTTTGGTACGGCCATGAGAGGGGGTCTTCGTTACTGTTTTTTCAACTGATCAAGAACATTCCAAACTGCCTTGTCCGGCGTGGCGGGCTCTTCGATCTCGCTAGCAACTGGGCCAACGGGGCTTTCAAACCTGCCTTCCGCTGGACAGGAACGAGGGGAGATGTTGCCATCTTCACATCGAGGGTAGCTCGGAAGGGCCAGCAGAATATCTTCCCTGAGTGCTTCCGTCAAGTCGATCATCTCGTCCTTTTCAATCTCAATCTCCAAATCATAGTCGCTGATATCGACTTCATAGTCGAATCGCTCTGTGCAACGCCCGCATTCCAGCGAAAACGGGGCACGCAGGCTACCGGTAATATTGACGTTTTTCCCGTCCTTGAGGGCTACGAGCTCAAACTCCATCGGGCCGGTGGGTCGGATGGGGTCTGTGTCCTCCAATTGGAAGAACGAGGGGGGAAACTGACCAGAAATCTGCTTGCCTTCGTAGGGCAGCGATTTCGGGTCGATACAGAGGATAGAAGACATGAGAGGAAGGGGGGCTATTGCTGCTGCGTTGGTGCTGGTGTTGGGCTGGCAGGTGCGGGAGCGGGGGCGGCTGGGGGCGCATCCGCAGGTGGATTTTCGGCGGCTTGCTCGGCGAGGTATTTCTGGGCGAGTTGCCGGAGCGCGGCGTGGTTTTCGGTGTATTCGGGGCCGAGAATGACATCAAGGATGTTGGTGACTTCCTCCTGGAGGGGATGACCGGGCTTTTCAGCGACTTCGACGAGGAGGGGCAGATAGACTTCGGTGGGCCGGTTCAGGGAATCGCCATACCAGACGTCCATCACATCCCTGGGCGTTGCTGGGTTGAGAATGTACTGGCTGCCTTTGTTGAATTCCTTGTCATTCAAGAGGTTCACCGCATGGCGTGAGGCCTCCACCTGCTCTTCGACATTGCACTGTGGGATCAGGGCGAGCAATTGCAGGGCAGCTTGGTCTGTCGATTCCGTATTCGTGAGGATGTCATTGAGCTTCTCAGAAAACTCCTCGCGCAGGCCATCGGCACCTGGGGCCGTATTGGGCAGACCGGCGGCGGGTGGCTGATTGCCGCTGCCTGGCAGGGGCAAAGTCGGCTGGGTAGGCGTGGGGGTCGGTGTTGGGGTTGCGGCAGCCGTCGCCGCTGCGGAATCCATGGGCTTGGGCGTCGACTTTACGCCCGCCGCCTGCCACATGAAGTATGCGGCAGCAATGACGATGGCGAATAGGAGGATGAGACGAAGGGGACCTGATTTCATGGGACGATGGGGCTGGGGGCAAGGTTCAACAAGATTCCTGCGATGCAAGCAGTGCAATAGCAGGCGAGCAAGCCTCCCACCATGGAGCGGAGACCGAGCCGCGCCAGATCTCCCCGGCGATTTGGCGCAAGCGTGCCAATCCCGCCGATCTGAATGGCGATGCTGGAAAA
>CAZCAL010000110.1:4633-6786 GCA_964496625.1 uncultured Verrucomicrobiaceae bacterium
GATAGCATCCCATTGATCATCGCGACGATGGCAACGAAGGCGATCAGCATGGCCAAGACATTGATGGCCAGCTTCATGCCGTCAGCGGCACCGTGGCAGAGCGCATCGAGACCGTTGGTCGTTTCACGTTCAATGGCAGTGTCTGGGCTGCCGTCGGCGGTCGGGCTGGTTTCAGTCTCGGGAAGAATGATTTTGGCAAAAAGCAGTGCCGCAGGGGCGCTCATCACGGAAGCCGTCAGCAGATGGCCCGCCTGGATTCCCATGCCGACGTAGGCTGCCAAAACGCCCCCTGCGATGGTTGCCATCCCGCCAGTCATGAGAGCCATCAGCTCGCTCCGGGTCATGGTTGCCAAATAGGGCTTGATGACCAACGGTGCCTCCGTTTGACCCATGAAGATGTTTGCCGCAGCAGCGAGGCTCTCACTTCCGCTGGTGCCCATCAGGCGGCGCATCCCCCAGGCGAAAAAGCGCACGACGCGTTGCAGGATGCCGTAGTGGTAAAGGGCGGAGGACAGTGCGGAGACCAGGATGATGGTGCCGGTGATCGTGATGGCAAAGATAAAGCCGTTCGTTGGTCCCCACTTTTCCATCAGCAGCGATTGATTGGCCAGAGGACCAAAGACCAGCGCCACGCCTTCCTGCGCATAGCTGAGGAGGTTGCGGAAGGCCCCATCCACTCCAGAAAAGAAGCGCTGACCCAGCGTCGTGCAGAGGATCGCCCAGCCGAGCGTGATCTGAATGGCCAGCCCCGTCAAAACGGCACGCCATGGAAAAGCGCGGCGGTTTTCAGAGATCGCCCACGCGACCAGGATGAACACCGGGAGACCCAGGAGACCCGCGTAGGCTTGCATCTTTGTTGGCAGCGCAGGTTAGGGCACCGGAAGTTTGTCGAGCAGCTGTGCCACCACATCGTCGCTGGTGATACCCTCGGCCTCGGCCTCGTAGGACAGCAGGATACGGTGCCGCAGGATGTCTGGAGCGAGGTTCTTCACGTCCTGCGGAGTCACAAAATTGCGCCCATCCAGGAAGGCCATCGCCCGTGCTGCCAGCGCAAGATTGATGGTGCCGCGAGGCGAAGCACCACAGCGGATGACGAGCTTCAGATGAGGGGCAAGCGGTGCTGGGTTCCGTGTGGCATGGATCAATGCGACGATGTAGTCGCGGATCTTTTCGTCCATGTAGATGGAGTTCACCAGCACCCGGCTGGCCGCCACATCTTCGACCTTCGTCACCTGATCGACATCCAGCTTCGGCGCGGAGGTGGCCATCGCATCCAGGACCTGGCGCTCTTCCTCGGGGGTCGGGTAGGTCACGCGCACCTTCAGCAGGAAGCGGTCCAGCTGCGCCTCTGGCAGCGTGTAGGTGCCTTCTTGGTCGATGGGGTTTTGGGTGGCCAAGACCATGAATGGGTCCGGCAGCTTGTAGGTGTTTTCGCCGATGGTGACCTGCCTCTCTTGCATCGCCTCCAGGAGGGCGCTTTGCACTTTGGCTGGGGCGCGGTTAATTTCATCCGCAAGGACCAGATTGGCAAAAATAGGTCCCAAGCGCGGGCTGAAGGTGCCGTCGCGTGGGTGATAGACCATCGTTCCGATCACGTCTGCGGGCAAAAGGTCCGGCGTGAACTGGATGCGCTGAAACTTCGCATGGAGGGATGAGGACAAGGTCCGCACCGCCAGTGTTTTGGCGAGGCCGGGAACACCCTCGAGGAGCACGTGACCGTTCGTCAGCAGGGCCACCAGTAGGCGATCCACCAGCCCGATCTGTCCCACCAAAACACGGCCAATTTCAGCGCGGAGGGGCTTTACCCAAGAGGAGGAGGCGACAATAGCGTCAGATTCAGGAACGGCGGTTGGAGAAGGGGCTACAGTGGACATGAAGTGCGTAGTTTAGGCGGGGAATGAAAACTGGCAAGGCTGGGAAACATTCCCGCCTCAGGAAGGACCCCGCGCACCGCCCTGCTGATCTCGATGCAATTGTGGGGGCCGTATCCTTTCAGCTGGAGATTCCAGCGGTCTTTGGTTACCCTCCTTGGCGATGATCAAGTTTACTTACCTCTCCAAGGGGCTGAACGCCCTGGCTCGTGCTCACCAGATGAGCGCCATGGCAGGCCATCTTGGGGCCTCCTTGGTGGCTGGCTATTTCGTCGGGGAATT
>CAZCAL010000110.1:6796-12151 GCA_964496625.1 uncultured Verrucomicrobiaceae bacterium
CTTGATCCCGAAGTCTGCAAAGGCATCGAAGGCGACCTGGAGCGGGTCATGCGGGGCGAGTCGGTCTTCGGCAAAAAGATGACCAAGAGCGCGAAGATCGAGGACTCAGAACTCTTCGCGCCCTTTCCAAACCAGAAGCCGGATGAGACCCTGATTGACGGGATCGCCGAGGCCCTGGAGAAGAGCATCGACCAGCCGCGCGAATCTGGACACAATGTCATCTTTGCCTCCCTGGCGATTCGCGCTCTTAAAGAGCACCCGGAATTCTCCACGCCTGCGGTCGTCGATGGCATCCGCAAGCTGATGGCGCTGTTTAATACAGCCCATCCCGGCAGCGGAAATTACGGCAAGGCAAAGGGGCGGATTCGTGGGAACAAGATCACCCTTCCAGAGGAGGATGGCACGCCGCCTTATACGGATGTGGAGGGGATGGCAAAGGCCGTGCTGGACGAGATCATCAAGCAGGATCCAAATTTCAACCGCGAGGGCTATGGGGGCCTCGTGCATGTAAATAACCACGCCGCCGCCATCGCCGATCTCGCGAAGTATGGTTACGGCTCGCTTGTGCTCAGGGCGATCAAGTCCCACCACCAGCACCTGCGCCTGTGGCGGAACTTACCGAACTTGGTCGATGAACTCGGTCCAGCCCCCTTCGCAAAAAACAGCCCTTACCAGGCCGCCTACTGGGCCTCTGGCGAGGTGTCTTACGACCACGCTCTGCTGACGCATCGAGTGAAAACGATGTATGGCTTCGAGGAGTTGGTGGGCGCCATCGAAGACGATCCTCGGGAGAAACGAGCTTCCGAAAAGTTACGCTTCATGATGTAGCTTGCCTGATAGAGTCACTCCCGCCCCCACAGAAGGATGGCGGCGGCGGCGATGACGCCGAGGGCTGCGGTGATGATCCAGACGGCGTCGGGACTGTAATCATAGAGCTTGAGGCTCAGCAGACCCGCGAGGATCGAGCCGCCGCTCCAGGCAAAGCCGAGGAAGCCGCTGTAGCGCCCGCGCATGTCGTCGGGGGCGAGGCTGGCTGCATAGGCTTGTTGCCGGGAGAAGGCGAACATCTCGCCGAGAGTAAAGACGATCACCGTCAGCGTGAAGCTGAGCAGGGAAGTGTCCGCAATTAGAATGAGGTAGCTACAGGCCATGCCGATGTAACCGATGGCCAGCATCGTGCGGACCGCGAACCGGGACGTCACGAAGGTGATGACGAGTTCCAGGGTGCAGATCATGATCCCGTTCAGTGCAAGGATGGTGCCGATCCAATGCAGGGGATGACCGCTTCTTTCAAAGTGCAGCACGTAGGTAGTGGTGGACTGCCGGAAGAGCCAGGAGACACAGATGCAGGCGAAAAAGAGCGCCAGAAAGGGTTTGTTCTTCCGAATGGATTGCCAGGCGTGACCCCAGCCTGCGAGGTGCCGCTCCGTTCGGTTGCCATGCGGCAGGGCGATGAGGGCAACGATCCCAAAACAGACCGACGAAAGGGCATCCACCACAAAGAGACCAAAGAAGGAACTCTCTGCTAGCCAGCCTGCGACGGCGGGCCCGAATGACCAGCCGAGATTCACGGCGAACCTCATCACTGCATAGGCAGTGATGCGTTGTGCAGGCGGCACTAAGTCCTGCACCAGGGCGTTCAGCGGTGGGTTGGCACTTTCAGTGACGAGCCCGGTAAAGAAGGCGATGCTGGCTAGGGCCTGCCAGTGGGTCGCCTGACTCAGCGCCATCATGCACGCGGCCCCGCCAAAGGAGGCGAGGGCCAGCGTGATCTTGCGGCTGAACCGATCCGATAAAAATCCGCCGACCCCGCCAGCGCAAAAGCTGCCCGCTGCATAGGCGGCGACGCACCATCCCGCCTGGGCAGCGGAATTGCCTTGGCGGGTCACGATGAGGGTGAGGAAGGGGATGACGAACAGCCCAAAGCGATTCACAAACGTCGCCCCAACGAGGATCCAGAAGGTCCGCGGTAGGGAGCTAAGTTGTGAGAAGGCGTTCACGGGAAAAACAAAGCGGGCCGGACTTGAGTAAGCCCGACCCGCAAAGGTGATTTAGAAGTGAAGAGTGGAAGGATGCTTACAGGCCCTTGCCAACGATGAACTTCACCAGATCAACGACGCGGTTGGAGTAACCCCACTCGTTGTCGTACCAGCTGACGAGCTTGAAGAACTTGTTGTTCAGCTCGATGCCGGAGCCGGCGTCAAAGATGGAGCTGTGGCTGTCGTGCATGAAATCGGTGCTGACCACTTCATCGGCGGTCCAGTTCAGGATGCCTTTGAGGTAGGTCTCGCTGGCCTTCTTCATGGCAGCGCTGATTTCTGCGTAGCTGGTTTCCTTTTCCGTCTTCACGGTCAGATCGACCACGGACACGGTTGGGGTCGGGACGCGGAAGGACATGCCGGTGAGCTTGCCCTTCACTTCTGGGATGGCCAGACCGACGGCCTTGGCAGCACCGGTGCCGCTTGGGATGATGTTGATCGCAGCACTGCGGCCACCTTTCCAATCCTTCTTGGATGGGCCGTCCACGGTCTTCTGCGTGGCGGTGTAGCTGTGGATGGTGGTCATCAGGCCTTCCGCGACGCCGAAGCCTTCTTTGAGGAGGACGTGGACGACAGGGGCCAAGCAGTTCGTGGTGCAGCTGGCGTTGGAAACGACGTGGTGATTGGCGGCATCATACTTCTCATGGTTCACGCCCATGACGATGGTGATGTCTTCATCTTTGCCGGGGGCGGAGATGATGACTTTCTTGGCACCTGCGTCGATGTGACCCTGGGCCTTGGAGCGCTCTGTGAAGAGGCCGGTGGATTCGATGACGATGTCAACACCCAGCTCTTTCCAAGGGAGTGCGGATGGGCCTTCGCGCACGGCGAGACATTTGATCTCATGACCGTCCACGACGAGGATATCGTCCTCTGCCACGTCTGGGCTGGACTTTTTGGAATAGACTTCTTCGCTGGCGCGACCCTGGGTGGAGGCGTACGTCACCAGATAGGCTAGGTTGTCTGCGGGGACGAGGTCGTTGACAGCAACGACTTCGATTTCTTTGCCGAGGAGGCCTTGATCACAGATTGCGCGAAAGACGAGGCGACCGATGCGCCCGAAACCATTGATGCCGATTTTTACCATGGAGGGATGTTTTGTATTTTGTGGGGTTTAAGGCGTGAGGGATACTTCGCGCCGGGGGGGGTGTCAATAGGGGATGAGAGGATCGCGTGCCAGCTTTGCAGCAAAATGCACGCGATCTGTGAGGCGATTTAGATCAGGCCCAGCTCCGTCACGGCAGCGCGCTCTTCGACCAGTTCCGCGACGGTCGCGTCGATCTTGCCACGGCTGAATTCATTGATTGGCAGACCTTGGACGATCTCCCACTTGCTGCCGTCCGTGCGGATCGGGAAGGAACTCATGATCCCTGGCTCCACCCCATAGCTGCCGTCAGAGCAGACTGCCACGCTGGTCCAGTCGCCCGCCGGGGTCGGCGTGACGAGGGAGCGCACCGTATCGATGGCGGCATTGGCGGCGGAGGCCGCGGAGGAAAGGCCGCGTGCCTTGATGATGGCCGCACCCCGCTGCTGGACGGTGCTGATGAAGTCGCCCTGGAGCCAGGCGCTATCCGTGATGATTTCGGTGGCGGGTTTGCCGCTGATCTTGGCATTGTAAAAGTCAGGGAACATCGTGCTGCTGTGGTTGCCCCAGATGCACAAATTGCTGACTTCAGACACCTGCACACCGGCCTTTTGCGCCAGCTGGCTCTTCGCGCGGTTTTCATCCAGGCGCGTCATGGCGAACCAGCGATCCGCAGGCACGTCCTTGGCCGCGCTCTTGGCGATGAGGCAGTTCGTATTGCAAGGATTGCCAACGACGAGGACGCGCACATCGGCGGCCGCATTGTTTTGGATCGCCTGCCCCTGGCCGGTGAAGATCTTGCCGTTGATGTTGAGGAGGTCTTTGCGCTCCATGCCAGCCTTGCGCGGCACGCTGCCGACCAGGATGGCCCAGTTCGCACCCTTGAAGCCCTCGTTCAGATCCGCGGTAGGCGTGATGCTGTGCAGGAGGGGGAAGGCGCAGTCATCCAATTCCATCACCACACCACCCAGGGCAGGCAGGGCGGGCTCGATCTCGATCAGGCGGAGAGCGACAGGTTGGTCCGGGCCAAAGATGGCGCCAGAGGCGATGCGGAAGAGGAGGGAATAACCGATTTGACCGGCTGCACCGGTGATGGCGACTGAGATGGGGGCTTTGCTCATGTGTTTAAGAGGATGGAAAGGGGGAGATTGGACGGCTCAGCCCCTGCGGCAAGAAGAAAGTCTGTGCAGATGTTGTTTGGTCCGTTCTTTCCGGCCTGGATCGTGATTCAAAGAGAGGGCAAGGACCAGGTGTTTGCCCCCGGCTGTCTGCAAATCTCAAGGACGCCCAGATTGTTTCTGTAAAACGGAGCAAACACTCCGCAGCAGACTCGCATCCGCGCATTGACATCAGGACACTTCCCAGACAATCATCGCCGGATATCGGACGAAAAAACATACGCCCATTGCGAGAGTGAATGGTTCGGGCATCGCAGTTGGGGAAGCTTCTCTCAAATTCAACATGGATACGGTCTATTTCATCCTTCGGTCAGCTTACGCGATCTTCTGGATTTGGATGGTGCTTGCGTGCGTGTATCGCGAGGAAGTCCAAGATGATCGCATTCTCTGGAAGGGATTGCTGGTTTTCCTTGGTGCGTTCTTAGCTCCCGTCTATTACTTCAAGCGCTACCGCCCGATGCGAAACGCTCGACTTCAGCGGTCCTCTTGATTCGGGATTGGTGAATCCCGATTCTTAGACGGAAAGGGGCATTCAGAATGGCGTTGCTCAGAGGCACCTCGGCGGATACGCTCAGAGAGAAGAACCAAGGCGTTCCCCACAGGCCCCAGGTTTTATCCCCCCCAGCAGGGCTCGATCTCGAATCTCTCTTTTGGCTGTCTCCCAATCAGTGAAACCGACTTCTCCTGATTCAATGAGTCCTGACCGTTCTTCGAGAATCCGCCCATGCCAATCGGGAGGTGAATACTCGCCAGTAGAGATCGATAGATCAACCCAGATCTCCTCCATGGGGCCGCTTTTTTCAGAAACCGTCATTTCTTTCAGAGGCAAAGCAGTTTTCATGATTTCACGCTAAGTAGTTTCCGTGTAGCCGCCATGGCTGATTCTTTCACCTGAATCCCATGGCTTTTTATATTTCAACGTCTTAGCTCTGGCACAGAGCGGAGGCCGGAAAACTAAACCGGAGGGAAAGACTCATGAAGAACGATAGATCAGGATGCGACACGGAGCCCCGCTCAGTTGCCAGCAGAGTTTTGTTCGCCCGTGGGTTTAGGT
>CAZCAL010000111.1:0-12072 GCA_964496625.1 uncultured Verrucomicrobiaceae bacterium
TGTAGCCAAAGAGATTCAGCACGTTGACTTCGCGTCCTTTGCTGCGAGCTGCGGAGATCTTTTCGGCGCACCAGTCCCAGTTCACGGCTTGTTCTGGAAAGAGGCCGGTGTGCTTAAAGTTGGTCGGGCGGATTTTGAACTTCAGATTGCGATAGCGGATGTCCCAGTGCTCAGGAAGTGGGCGAGCGAATTCCCAGCGGCCACCGCCCTTTTCACTGCGATGATAAAAGGCGTCCCAACCCGTCCAGCGCTTGCCACCATGCCGTGGCCACAGGATCTGCGCACAAGGACAAAGGAGCCCCAGCGCTCGCACTTCATGCCATCCCCGGCATCAAGCAATTCATAGTCATCCCAGGCATCGGCGAGGAGGAGGTGAGGGGAGCGACGGATTTCGGGCATGAAGGTGGCATCATGGCGCAGGGATGACAAAGATCAAACTCCGGCTATACCAAGGGCGGGCTGGCTGGAATTTTGGTTGCAGGTTGAAGGTTCTTCCAGAGCTGAGTCCAATTGACTCCTGCAGTGGCAAACATCAGCGCTCCGAGCGTGAGTACACAGCCGATGGCGATCGTCAGCCCCGTGTAACCGCGCAGGAAGAAGCTGTAGCTGAAGAGCGCCATATAGACCAACTGCACCGGCAGGGCGATTCTGAATAGCGAGCCCGCTGCTACCACTCGGAGATACCCGCCCACCAAAATCATCGAAGCCATGGCCGATATCACGAAGGCGAGATGCGCATTGACCACCTCTAGCAGATAGGCAAACAGGAGCGGGAAGGCAAAAAATGCGGCGGCGATGAAAAGGTAGTTCATCGGGTGAAGGTCGATCTTTTTCACAGAACCAACGATCCATAACACGCCAAAGAAGATAAACAGCGACAAGGGAGCGTAGAAACTAACCTTCGCCGCCAACCACGCGGAGGCGATGGGTTGCGGCATGTCCAGGCCGATGCTCGGCGCACCGATGACGTCGTTGTATCGCCAAGTCATCGTCAGCCCACCGTCGTTCGTTTCAATCACGGGTTCGGTTGGCGATGTGGCATCCAGCGGGAAATCGATCTCGCGATGGTTTGATCCCATCGTCAGCGTGAAGTTCTTTACTCTGCTATCGTTTGCAAACGAGTACCGCCAACGATCTGTCCCTCGGCACTTGAACGCGACATGCAGGGGCACGGACGCTCCCGCAGGAAGCTCAACGCGAGCGGAGACAATGTTTGGCGCGGCTTCATCTCCGATTTGTGGCGTACGGGCTTCGGTTCCAGCGTTGAATTCAAAGTCAAATAGGCCGGTTTTGGTTGCTGGTAGTTCGAGGGTGATCTGGAGTGACTGTTCGACGTTGGTGGGATTGGTAAAGGTGTAGTCCGCCTCGAAATCAGCGACATAGGTGCGATGCCACAGTAAACCTCGACGCCGGGGTTCGTAGTCGATGTGGACTTTGGCGTCAGTGTGGTCTGGCAGTAGAACCACTTCGCCGGAGGCATCGTGATAGAGGGCTTTGGGGTGTACCTGCTCCAAGTTGGGTCCCCAGAGTTCTTTGACAGCGCCGCGGGTGCCGCCGTAAGCAGACTGAGTCCGCGCTAAGATAATGCCGCCCAAGCTCCACCAGGCAAGGGTGGCCAGGGCTCCGATGATTCCGATGTAGATGAGTCTCTTGATCATGACAGACCCATCATCAGCAACTCGAATGAGAGCATGATGAAGGCTCTGTGAAATGTCCGTGAAATTGCCAGGGACTTAGCCCCGAGCTGCGAGAGACAGCTCGATAATGCGGATGCAGAGATCAGGAAAATCGATCCCGATAGCGGCGGCGGCTTTTGGCAACAGGCTGCTGCTGGTCATGCCTGGGATGGTATTGATCTCCAGCACAAAAGGGGCGTCGTCGGAGGCCCGCAACATCACATCCACGCGTCCATACACTGCATTGCCACAGGATTGAAAGGCAGCTTTGGCCGCCGTTTGGATTCGCAGGGTCGTCTCTGGGTCCAGTGCCGCAGGGCAATGGTAGAGCGTTTTGCCTGTGCCGGACATCCATGGGTACTTATTGTTGATGTCGTAGAACCCTTCAACCGGCTCGATGTGGATGATGGGGAGAACGTCTTCGCCCAACATGCCGACGGTCAGCTCTTTGCCTTCAATGAACTCTTCGATGAGCGTGGTGCTGCCGAACTTTGCTGCTTCCGCACGTGCCTTTTCCCATTCGGCCTCGGTGCGGCAGATATTCACGCCGACGCTGGAGCCTTCGCGCGGTGGTTTACTGACCAATGGCAACTGGATCTGTAGAGGTTCAGAGCCGTCCAACTGGTATTCTTGCGAACGTGGCGTGGGGACACCTGCGGCGATGAATTTTTCTTTGCTGAGGGCTTTGTCAAAAGCGATCCGGCTGGTTTCCACGCCCGCACCGGTGTAAGGGATGCCGCGTTTCTCAAGAATGCTCTGAAGTTGGCCATCCTCCCCAAAGGTGCCGTGAATCAAGTTCATGGCGATGAGCACATGTTCGGGAATGTCGAAGTCAGGACCGGTGACGTCAATTTCTACGACGTCTGCACCACGGGTGCGCAACGCAGCGGCAACGCTTTCTGCGGTCTTGAGTGAAACGGCACGTTCAGACCCTGGGCCACCCATGAGTACTGCGATCTTTTTTCCTGAGATATCCAGCATAATGGCGCTGAACATGGATCATCCGATCTTGGATGCAATCGCAGCCTTGCTCAGATTTGCGTTGTATGCTGGCCCTGTTTGGACAGGGTGGTCCAATGAACGAAGAACGTGAATTGCGGATTGGGATCGTTGGGGCGGGTGGCATCGTGAAACAACGCCATTTGCCTGGACTGCGCGATCTGCCGGGAATCAAAATCACCGCTGTGGCGAACTCAAGTCTGGAGAGTGCCACACGCTTTTGTGCCGAATACGCGCCTGAGGCAAAGCCATACGCACGTTGGGAAGAAGTGGTTGACAATGCGGCGGTGGACATCGTCTGGGTGGGCGCTACTCCCTACATGCACCACGATGTCGCTGACTACGGTTTGCACTGTGGGAAACATGTGTTTTGCCAGGCACGCATGGCATCGACCCTGGCGGAAGCCCAAGGAATGTGGGAGGCCGCCATCAGTTACCCGGAATTGGTCGCCGCGATTTGCCCTGCCCCTCATGGAATGAAGGGGGGCGAAGTGATGAAGAAACTACTGGCAGATGGGGCTATCGGTGTTCCTCATCAGGCACTTCTGCATAGCTTTAATGCTGGATGGCTGGACCCTCAGTCGCCCATTCATTGGCGGCAGCAAATGGACATTAGCGGCATCCAGATCCTCACTCTGGGCATCTACGTGGAAGTGCTGCATCGCTGGCTGGGACAAATCAATGAGGTGGCGGCGCGTGGTAACGTCGTGATCCCTCAGCGCCCGGGTGGCAGCGTGGATGTGCCTGACTTCGTGCATGTGCTGGCTCGTTTTCGCAGCGGCTTGGAGGCGACCCTTCTTTTTAGTGGCGTGGCTGCTCATGCACCTGGAGACAAGCTGTGGATCTTCGGCAGCGAAGGCACGCTGACTTACGACTTTAGCACGGACGAGATCCAATTGGGGAAGCGAGGTGAAACCGCCATGGAGACGATCCCAATTCCATCAGGGATGGCAGGTTCCTGGACGGTGGAGCGTGATTTCATCGCTGCCGTCCGCGATCCTGCGGCACCACGGCCAAAGCCCGATTTCACGGAGGGGCTCTGCTACATGCGCGTGGTGGACGCCATTAGTCGGAGCTTGGACGGCGAGGGTGTCGTCTCGCTAGGCTAAAGCCAATTCAGCTCATGAATCCCAGCGGAGCACCGGAACCGGTGGTGCTGTAAAAGTGACCAATGTTTGGCAGCACCAGTGGCAGATCTGATTTTGCGACCCCCAGCCACAGGGCCATCTCTGCAAAGAATTCATCGCAACTGGTGGTGGGAATGAAGCGGCCGCGGCCAGTATCAAGAGGGTTCACTTCGGGGCCAGAATCTGGATTGACGGCGAGATCTGGAAACTGACCATAGATCTTGCGACCATTCACTGCGCCGCCGACGACCAGCTGATTGCCGCCCCATGCGTGGTCTGAGCCCTGGCTATTGCTGGTCAAGGTGCGTCCAAAGTCTGAGGCAGTATAGAGAGTGACGTTGTTCTCCAGGCCCATCAATGTCAGCGCGTTGTAGAAGGCACCGATGGCTGCACTCACCTGTGGCAGCATTGCGGCCTGATTATCGATCACTCCGCTATGGTGATCCCAACCACCGAGCTGGACAAAGAATGTCTGTCGCACTGCCCCGATGGAGGCCCGGCCTTGAATGGATCTGGCTACGGTGCGCAGCCGGTATCCCAGCGATGTGTTTGGGAACGTCGCACCTACAGGTAGGGCTGCACTGGTGGCTGTATGGAAGATGTTGTAGGCGTCGATTGCCTGCTTTTTGCGGGTTTGAAAAGTCTGTGCCAGCAAGTTGGTGTATTGCTGTGCCAACTGGCTATCCACGGCGGCACTCATGGCGTTTACAACGTCGTTGTATTGATTGGCAGTACTTTGATAGTTGGTCAATCCCACCGCGCCGCCTGCATCCGAGCTGTTCCCAGGGGTGATGGAGTACTCCGCGACGGTATTGCCAGTCTGCCAGACATTGCTGCCGTCCAGGGAGATGTTCATGGGCACGGTTTGATTGGTGTTCGTGCTTTTGATGATGTCCGCCATCCTTCCCGCCCAGCCGATGCCGGCGCGTGCGTGCGGGATGCTGGTCTGCCATTGTTCAGTCTGGTCGGAGTGGGAATATAGACCCAGTGGCAGTTGCTTGAGGTTGTTTGCCACCTGAGTGCGGTTTTGCACGGGTTCAATCAAAGTCCCCACGTTGGCGACGAAGGCAGCGTTTGAGGCTTCGAACAAGGCTGCGACCTCTGGCATGCCGCCATGCACAGCAAAAGCCGGTTGCCCGATAGGATTCACATCAATCAGACTCCCTGGGGCGAGAGCTAGATTCGAACGAGATGCCTGATAAACGGCGTAGGCAGCGGGATCGCGCGGCACCAGCATGTTGAAGGAATCGTTGCCGCCTGCAAGGAAGATGCAGACCAGTGCACGATACTCACCTGCTCCTGGGGCGGTGACCGCGGCGAGTCGCTCCGCGACGGTGAGATTCAGCAGCGTATTCAGCACCGGGATTGCGCTAATGGCCGAACAACTCGATTGCCCGAGGAATTGGCGGCGGCTGAGACGAGGGCTTTGTGGAGTAGAGTTTTTCATCGCGGTAATCAGCGGAGAACGTTGAAGTCAGCAGAAGTGACGATCATATAGATGGCAATGCGCAGTCGTTCCTGGTGCCATTTCCAACTTCCGGTGCCGATTCGCAGCATGGCTTCCCGGATGATTTGAAATTCCTCGGGGCTTAAGGTCCCGCCAGTTAGCGCGAGGTCCAGACGGCGGATCAGCGGATCAGGGTCCATCGCAGGTCCTGAAGGCACGTCTAGGGCAATTTGTGCCGCCGGAACAATCATGCCGAGTTCCAGATCACTTTGCAGGCGGACTGCGTAGTTCGCTGCTGATCCGTAGTGATGGAGATTGTTTCCGCCGATGGCATTCCAAAAGTAATTGGGCCCTGTGATAGCAGTGCTGGCATTGATGATCTGAAACTCAGGCGCTGGTGAACCTAGCTGGGTGAGGGGGCCCGGCGGGGTGTGGGCGGGCAGATAAAAATTAAAGACGCTCGGCGCGCTCATCGGGTCTTGGAGATGATCAAAGGAGAACTGATCCAGTGCATAATAACCTGACGTTGAGGACGCATTAAACGCCCGTGCCATGTTGACGACTCGCAGGAAAGGTTCCCTTAGTTTTCCCCACGTCGGCACATCCATCATTGCTGGATCACGCGCTTCTGGGTCCATCAGAATCGCTTTAACCATCGCCTGCATGTCGCCGCGCACCCCTGCGCCGTTGTCGTTAAATTTGGCAGCGACTCTTCCGATGTAGTCGGGACTGGGATTGGACGTGACAAGGCGTTGAATCAACCGAAGTGCCAAGAAGGGGCCGACATTGGGATGATTGAAAAGGTTGCCGATGGCGGCATCAATGTCTGCAAAACCTGCCGTGCCTGTGGACCCGCTGCTGGCCGTGCGTGCTGGTGTTGCAAAGCCTCCGAGCAAGGTCTTGGCGTTGCAGTCGTGATAGGCATCCCACATCTTCATTGGCACGGTGTAATCTCCGTTTGTGCCAGGGAAGTTTTTGTTGGCAAAGGTCATTCCGGTGAAGACGCGAGCCAACTCGGTGATGTCGCTGTTCGTGTAGGTGGGAATGAACTCGCCTGCCTGCGCATGCCCCACAGGATAGGTTTTGCGCTGGCCGTTAGTCTCCAGTTGCCACAGTCCGATGCTAAAAAGCTGCATCACTTCGCGGGCGAAGTTTTCGTCAGGATAAGTGTTCTGCGCGGGGTTTGCCTTTTGGTTGTTCAGGTGGCTGAGATAGACGCCCATGACGGGATGCGTCGCGACGTCGTAGAGCAGATCCCGGTAGTTGCCGAAGGCGTGTTTAACCATGAAGTCGTAAAAGTTTGCCATGCCTTGCTGCTCCACGGTCAAGGCTTCCGGGCGATCTGACGCGACCAGGATCTGACTGAGAGCAAAGGCAACCCTTTGGCGCAGCGGATCTGGTAGTTGGGTTGCTACGTCATCTGGGCGCAACTTTGGCGTGCCCATCGCGCGTGCCCACCAGGAGAATTCCTTCCAGTTCCCGTGAAGATCAAAGCCCGGTTGCGAGGACTCCGCTGCCACCCAGTCCACCCAAGGCTGAAGGTATCCGATGGGACGGGAAAACTGGTCATCAATCCACGCGTCGAAGCCCATGTTCATGACTTCCTCTACATTTTCCGGCACGTCATCAGGATCGCCAGCGCTGTCTTGATCTGGACCAAAAGCGGCCTGAATCAAAAAGCGCGCTGCATCCTTCGCGCATGGCAGCGAGGATGCATCGCTGAGTGTGGCAGTGGCGCTGTTTATGGCTCCGATGCTGTAACCTGTGCCGGGGCTTACGGTCACAATGATCGATTCAGGTCCTTCGAGACTTGCGTCATTGGTCGGCGTCAATTCAATCCAAACTTCACGCGCACCCAGTGGGATGGAGACCTGACTGCCAACGAAGGTGGTGTAGTCAGTGCCGCGAGTGGCCGATCCCGTGATGGTAACGTTTACCGAAATTGGTTGCACACCGCCGTTGCGGCGCAGCGCGATCATTCCCTCGTCCGGCCAGTCTTCACGCATGTCGCCGTCAAGCAATCCCACCGTTACCACGCTGGCACTTGACCATGCCGCGGTGATTTGCTGGGCATCGGTTGTATTCCAAATCCGATTCGACTGGGCGTTCCCAGCGTTTAGCCCGAGCCGCGCCTCTTCCCAGTCGGTGAGAGCATCCCCGTCGGAATCGATATCCGTCACGTCCAGCTTAAAGAACCAAGTCGTGGCACCACCCATTTCTAGCGGCTCAGAGATTTGGCCACCATTGCCAGTCATACTGGCCGCAGGCAGCCAACTGCCGGGGGTCAGGTCTGGACTGGCCATCAACTGGTAAGACTTGCCCGGTTCACTGATCCACTCTGCCTGCAGCACGGCCCCGCTGCCCTGTAACAGCCGCAAAACGGGACGAGAAGTCGCATCGAACGGATCCGTGCCACTCACACTTTCCAGGAGATTGGAGACGCCGTCGAAGTCGCTATCCGTCGCACCCTGGAGTCCCTGTGCGCCATAATAAGCCTCCCAGACATCGCTCTGTTGATTGGCGTTTTGGTCGAGAGCAAGAACTCGTGCGGAACACGATGCAAGGAAGATCCAACAAGCCCAGCGGGGGAGGTTCATGACGAGACTACAGTGGAGGTTCTGATTAATTCTACGAGACGAATCGTAGATTATTCGGCTGATTTTGTCATCAAAATTCTCTGTGTTTGTGAGTGGGTGGCACTGCCGATTCCGATTGGTAGCGATGAGATATTGCAAAACATTCGGGGCTCTGTCAGCGTTTGATCTGCCTATGAAACGTATCGCCTTTCTTCTGACCTTGGGACTCGCCGCAGTGCTGCCTGCTTTTGCCGATCAAGATCCTGCCGCCGCTGTGTATGAGCTGCGCATCTACACGACGAACGAGGGAAAGCTGCCGGATCTGTTGGCAAGATTCCGCGATCATACTTGCCGTATCTTTGAGCGGGTTGGTATCAAGAACATTGGCTACTGGGTTCCTGTCGATGAGGAAAATGGGGCGTCTAACACTCTGATCTACGTCATCGAACACGCCAGTCGCGATGCTGCGACTGCCTCGTGGAAGGCGTTTGGCGCTGATCCAGAGTGGCAGGAAGCACGCAAAGCCAGCGAGGCAAATGGGAAGCTGTTGGCCAATCCGCCCGTGTCGATCTTCATGCAACCGACAGATTTTTCCCCCGTGCTGAAGATTGATGCAGCCAATCCTGAGCGCACATTTGAACTGCGCACCTACACAACCCCTGAGGGTAAACTGCCTGCGTTGCACTCCCGCTTTCGTGACCACACGATGGCTCTGTTCACAAAGCATGGGATCACCAATATGATCTACTGGGCTCCGACCGATGCGGACAAAGGAGCTGGTACAAAGCTAATCTATCTTTTGGCCCATGCCAGCAAAGAGGCCGGGCTGGCGTCCTTCGGTGCGTTCCGCCAAGATCCAGATTGGATCGCTGCCAAGGCGGAGTCTGAGAAGGATGGATCCCTCACCGTTCCTGGGCCAGAAGGTGTGAAGAGTATCTACATGAAGCCGACAGACTTTTCGCCATTGAAGTAGTCGTCCAATCAGTCCCTGCGCCCTCTGCGGACGGCGCAACCCAAAGGAACGCCCACGCAGAGCGCCAGGATGATGGAGCCAAGGATATCCGCCGGGTAGTGCTGATTGCGCTGCATTCGTGACCAAGAAATCGATGCCGCTGCGAGCAGAGTGGGCACGCCGATGACGGGTGCCGAGACAGCGAGAGGCACCGCCATGCCAAAGGCTGTGGCGGTGTGGCCACTGGGAAAGGACTGATACTTTGCCCGAAGATCTGGGCCGTGAAAAGCAGGTGGCTGTCGGGACGTCGGCCGTGCGCGGCCTGCGGCAAATCGAACCGTGGTGGCAATGGAACCACAGATGCAAGTGCCAACGACGCATGCAATCGCCACCCGCCGCCAATGGAGAGATTCTCGATATTTTGACCAAGCGTAAACCGCAGCTACAACTCCCAAATTGAAGCCAAAGAGATCACCCCACCAACTCAGCAACATCGCTAGCCGCCGAACTAGATCTGGCGAGTGAGCCATGCTGGCCTCTGTCACTGCGGTCAGCCACACGACGTCATTGGGCATGACCCAGACAATGACACACGCCAGGGCCCCCAAGGCGAGCCCTGTCCAGCAAAGCCACCGCCTTCGCCAAATCGCAAACCCCTGGTTAGCGATCCTTCCAGAGTCTTTGAGGAGCGATGCAATCTCTGCGGCTAGGGATTCAAGCAGCCGCCGCGCCGGTTTTGGCAATCTGGACCAGGCCCGCCGTGCGGCGGCGATATCATTTGGGGAGATCCAGTGAGTCATTGTGAAGATATTGATGCCATTGGCGGGTCCCCGCAAGAACCTAGCCGTTGGGGAACCCGTGATTTGTCTGACTTTTCCTCTGTTTTTACCTGCTTCCTGTGCGATTGTATTTGAACATCACGCTGTGGCGTGGTTCTGAAAACCCCCGATCCCCATGTCCGTACCGTCTCAATCCCCCGGAGCCGGCGCGTCCCATTCCTCGGCTGATGCCGCGCCTCAACACCGCGGCACGCTGGTGTGGACGCGCAACAAGTTCCTTGCTGGCTTTGCCCTAGCCCTTCCCTTGGTCATTACCTGGTGGATTTTGTTTTCCATCTACAATCTTCTCCACGGCTGGAGCGAGCCTTTGGTCCGCTATGTGGTTGATTTGGTGAACGAGATGGCGGGCCGTCAGATGCTTGATGCAGCAAACCCAGTCTTTGAGAAGGTGGTTCATTTCATCGGCGTCATGATTCCAATCGCCTTCTTGGTGGCCCTGGGTGTCATGGCTACCAATGTGATCGGAGTTCGCGTGGTCGCGCTGTTCGAACGCCTCCTGCTAAACATCCCCGTCATTGCTTTCATTTATAAGTCTCTGAAGCAGGTCATTGATGCATTCAAGAGCCTTGGAGGCGGCCAAAACTTCAAACGTGTGGCCTACATCGACTATCCAGTTCCCGGAATGCGCATGATTGGCTTCGTCACTGGTCAATTCACAGATCGCGTGTCTGGCAAGGCGATGACTTCAGTCTTTCTTCCCACGGCGCCGAATCCGATGACGGGACTCCTCTTGGTGGTGGATTCAGAAAAAGTCACCGATGCGGCAATGACGCTTGAGGAGGCGACAAAGATGATTTTCTCCGGTGGCCTGTTGCCGCCGTCGAATGCGGTGCCTCCACTCAATCAGCGCCCGGTCGATGCGGCTCTGCCTGCGGAAGTCGCCGCAGAAGCGAATCTCGATTCAGATTCAGAAACTGCCGCAGAGGAGTTGTCTGCGCTGCAGTTGCCACCGGGTCTCCCCCGCGCAGAGGATTTTGATTCGGGAGATCCTGACATCCTCGCCAGCATCGACGATGTTGATGACGTTCGTCGTGGCGGTTCTCGCCGCTGGCTCTCTGCTCTGCCGTGGTTTAAGCGGTAGTTCAATTAGCGTGCTGCGGGCGCAGCGAAGATGGCTGTTCCGCCTTCTCCCGGCAGGATACGGGTGCTCGCGCGCCCTGTCGTCTCCAGGCGAGAGGGCTGGGTGAAAAGTCTCATCGTCGTGCTGCCATCTGCTGCCCGGTGCTCGCGACCTTTTCCCTGGATGCGCGGCCAACCCATGAACGTGATCACGTTCTTGTTCGGCTCAAAAACCGCCTCTTCGGCCTGCCCCCGATACACTTGCTCCGGCGGAACCCCGACGAGGTGGAAGTCCACATCGCCATTCGCGACCATCTTCGACATGCTTCCCCCCGTGCCATTGTACACCACCAAGCGATTCGTTTTGATCACAAACTCCGCTGATTCCACGACGACGTGCCCTGAAAACACCACCGTCTTCGCATTGAGATCAAAATTGGTCGCCGAATCTGCGGTGATGTGATAGCCAGATCCTTCAGGAACTGGGGCGAAGGTAGGGGGCACATCACGGTCTGCGCTGTGAGAAACTTGTGCTGCGGGGGCTGTTTCTTGGACGAGCGCCGAAGGGAGGGATTGTGGCCGGCTGCGACCGACTTCCGGCGTGCGACTACCCATCGCTCTGTTGTTTGAGGCGGTCGACGTTGCGGCAGAATCCTGTGCCAATTTTTCTGCTGGCGCGTACCTAGGGAAGGTAGCTGCAGGCCACTGGGGAACGGTAATTTCTGTGGCATCCGCGGCGATAGGTCGCGGTAAAGCAGCAACCTCCATCCGCTCGCGTGTAGCAACCGCCACCTCGGTGGGAGCGGTAGGTTCTGCCCCAGGCTTGCGCCCATAGCCGACGTAGGCAGCGGAGGCGGCGATTAGGGCGAGCTGCGCCGAGATGATGTAGGAAGTGGCTGGCACGACAGGAAAGGTTGGTTTTATAAATTACCCACTTTAATCTGACAATTTGATGAAGTTTAAGAATTATTGACTTTATGTCAATACTAGATTTCTGGAGTTACAGAATTTCTAGGGGCCTTCTCACGATTGTTCGAAGCCTCACCGCTTCAAGGGCATTCCTGTTCATTCACCATGGGCAAATAGACAACCCGACTCAAATCGGGCTCAACCGGTTATTGCCGCGACCATTTGGTCTTGTCGAGTTTCAATTCTTTTTCGATGGCATTGATATCATCTCCAAATGTTCGCCAAACACTGAAAATGTCGTTATTACAGATTTGCCTAACTCACTAATGTAGGCAACGCACGCTGACTCGATTGGTCAATGATTCGCTGATGGGCGGTGTGAAAGACGAGCTAGGTGCTGTGCAAGCGGCTGGTCACAAAGGCAAAGCCCTGAGGGCGGTTGGTTTCGCGATCCATCGTGAGCGCCACTTCGTTAACTTGGCCGTGCT
>CAZCAL010000112.1:0-2829 GCA_964496625.1 uncultured Verrucomicrobiaceae bacterium
GGGATCGGGGAAGTAGCGATAGTCGTGCGCGTCTTCCTTCGTGCGCATGAGAGTTGTCTCGCCCAAGTCATCATCCCAGCGGCGGGTGCTCTGGATGATTATTTCACCCCTCTGTAGGCAATCGATCTGGCGTTCGGTCTCATACTTGATGGAGCGCCGCACAGCGGACATGGAATTGAGATTCTTCAGCTCTACCTTGGCACCCAGTTCCTTCTGTCCTTCGGGCCGGAGGGAGATATTCACGTCGCATCGCATGTTGCCCTTCTCCATGTCTGCATCACTGACGCCGCCATAAATGAGGATCTGGCGGAGGCTGCTGAGGTAGGCAAAGGCCTCCTCTGCGCTGTCGATGTCCGGTTCGCTAACGATCTCCATCAGCGGAGTGCCGGCGCGATTGAAATCGATGGTGGTGAACTTTTCGTGGTGAGTGGATTTTGCGACGTCTTCTTCGAGGTGGATGCGGGTTAACTTCACCACCTTGCCTGGATTCGCGATCGACTTTTGAGCGTCCTTCGGATAGGCCAACTCATAGAGTGGCACGCCACCACCAAGACAGAGCGGCAGATCAAACTGGCTGATCTGGTAGTTCTTCGGCATGTCAGGATAGAAGTAGTTTTTGCGATCCCATTTCACGACCGGAGGGATGGAACAGCCAAGCATCAGGCCAGTGAGAATGGTGCGCTCAATCGCCGCCTCATTCAGCACAGGCAGTGCACCGGGCAGGCCGAGACAAGTCGGGCAGGTGAGGGTATTCGGCTCCTCCCCGTATTCAGCGGGGCAGGCGCAGAACATTTTACTGCGGGTATTGAGCTGGGCGTGAACCTCGAGGCCGATGGTCAGAATGTATTTGGGCATGTGAAAAAGGAACCTGAAAGGGAAAAGCCGATTCTGGCCCCGGTGCAAGCCGAAAGCCAGCAGGAAAGATACTGTGCGTGACGAGGAATCATGATTTCCATCTGCTGATGGGTGGGGTGGATCCTAGGCCGACTTTTCTTGCCGAGTGCCGCACTGCCCTTTATGAATCCCGATGCTTTTGGACGTGGTAGAACTTTTTGCGGGCGTGGTCCTGGCCTGGTTTGGCGGGGAATGGTTTGTGCGTGGTTCGGTAAGCCTAGCGACTTGGGCACGCTGGCCAGCGGCAGTCGTGGGCGCGACAGTGGCGGCTTTTGGGACGTCTTCACCAGAGTTGATGGTAGGGGTAAATGCGGCGGTGGAAAAGGTGCCGCAGTTGTCCTTTGGAGATGTGCTGGGCAGCAACGTCGTGAATGTGGGTCTCGTGCTCGGCATCGCGCTTTGCACGGCGCGGATGGAGGTGGCGCGCGGCGTGGTGCGGAGGGATCTGATGTTGGTGTTGTTCCTGCCGGTGCTAATGGCGTTGCTGCTGTGGGATGGATTTCTTTCCCGCTTTGATGCGACGATTCTGTTGTTAATCTTTGGCGGCTGGCTGGTGCAGTTAGTTCGGTCTGCACGCGCCTACTCGGCCACACAAAAGTCGGTTCCGGTGAGTGAGGGACCGGAAGAAAAGCTGACCAAATCCTTGATTCACACCTTGATAGGGTTGGTCTTGCTTTTCGGGGCGTCTTATTTGGTGGTGGAGGGCGGCAAAGGCATCGCCGCAGCTTTGGGTTGGAGCGAATTTGTTGTCGGCGCAGTCGTCGTAGCAATCGCGACTAGCACTCCAGAGTTAGCGACGACACTGGTGGCGCGGATGCGCGGGCATGACGATGTGAGCTTGGGGAACATTCTCGGCAGCAACATCTTCAACGGCTGCTTCATCGTCGGCGTAGTGGCGATGATCCGGCCTTTCGCGGTATCGATTGATGAAGTGCTGCCAAGCGTGATCATGGGCTGTGCGACGGCGGTGATGCTACTGCCGAGACGCGCCCAGCTACTGGGACGGCGGCGGGGCGTGATTTTGCTGGGGTTGTATGCGGTGTATGTGATCTGGACGTTGCTTCATCCAGGGGTAGCCCCAGTGCATGACGGCGCTCTGCCGGCGAGTGGCGCTTGAGTTTAGAGAGGTCATTGAAAAAGGCCTCAAGATCCCCGGCGTGCTTTGCAAGCAAACGATCAAAGGCGGGAACGAGGTCGTAGTAGCTGGAGAGAGAGTTCAGACGGGCGTTGTTGACGCTTTTGGAGAACCACTTTTCGATTGCGGCCTGTGCGCTTTTCCCGTTGACCATCGCCATGGCTTTTCGCTTTAGCTTGGCATACACGGCAGCTTTTTTGATGCGCAGCTCTTCCGGCGCTGCGTGGGCTTCGTTTGCATAGAGCTGGCGCAACTCTTCGCGTGTGGCGAGCGCTGCGGCGATGAATCGATCTTCGACCGCCTGACTGGAAATATAGTCGCGCAGGTCCTTGGTCCGGCCTTCAGAGCGGAGCCAGCGGCGCACGCCTTCGCGTCCGACGGCGGTGGCGAGAGCCTCGTTAAAATCGATGTCGCCAGAAAAATAAATCCGCTGGTGGGTTAGCTCATGGAAGATCAACTCTGCCAAATCTGCTTCATCGCGTCGGAGAAAGGTATTTAGCACCGGATCCCGAAACCAGCCTAGTGTCGAATAAGCGTCTACGCCGCCACCGAAGACATCCAGCCCCTGCTTGCGCAATCGCGCAGCCTCTGCACGTGCGTCTGCCTCATTAAAATAGCCCCGGTAAGCGAGGCTCCCGAGCATGGGATACCACCAGGTCTTTGGTTCCATGGAGAACTCCGGCGTGGCAAAGACCACCCAGACCACATAGGGCCTGCCGAGGTCGGCATAGCGGTCGTATTGACCGTCTGTCTTCAAGCCGAGGTGCGAAGAGGCAAAGACGCGCACGGCGGTGACTTCG
>CAZCAL010000112.1:2839-11921 GCA_964496625.1 uncultured Verrucomicrobiaceae bacterium
GAGCCTCTTTTTCGTGTCCGCAGGCGTCTTGGGGTCCTGCCGGACGGTGTCGATAGGCTGGGCTTTGTGCAGAATTTCCCACTGCCCCCGGGCCGCCTGGGTGTAAAACTTTACCGTTCGGCAACTGGGCGATGCAGCAGCAAGCAAACCGGCAATGATGACTGTGCCTGAGCGTGTTAAAGATTTGCAATGAATCGCCACTGATACCAACATGGCACTGAGTTTCCCATCCTGCATCATGCCATTCATCCACGACGATTTTTTGCTCGGCACCCGCACTGCCAGTCGGTTGTATCACGAATTTGCTTCGCCAGAGCCCATCCTAGATTACCACAACCACCTGCCGCCGCAGGACATCGCGGCGGATCGGCAGTTCGCGAATCTCTTCGAAATTTGGCTGGCAGGAGATCACTACAAATGGCGTGCGATGCGCTGCAACGGCATTGAGGAAAAGTACATCACGGGCAATGCGACGCCCTTTGAGAAGTTTCAAGCCTGGGCGTCCACCGTGCCGCATACGCTGCGCAATCCGCTCTACCATTGGACGCATCTGGAGCTCAAGCGCTACTTCGGCATTGATGATCTGCTAAACGCGGACACCGCGCAATCGATCTGGGATCGCACCTGTGAAATGCTCTCTCAAAGTGACTACAGCGCAAGGGGGTTGCTGCGAAAGTTTAAGGTTCGGGCACTCTGCACCACGGATGATCCCGTCGATGATCTGGCCCATCACCGCAAGTGTGCGGCAGACGGTCTGGAAGTGGGTGTGTATCCGACCTTCCGCCCAGACAAGGCACTGGCAGTGCATCAACCCGAGGCATGGAACGCATGGTGTGAAATGCTCTCCGCCGCTAGTGGTGTGGAGGTGCGTAGCTTTTCATCGCTGCTGGAGGCGCTGGCGCAACGTCACGAATTCTTCCACAGCGTCGGCGGTCGCCTTTCCGATCATGGCTTGAATCGTTGTCACGCCACCTTCGTGAGCGATGCCGAAGTGGCGAGGATTTTTGACAAAGCACGCGGTGGGGCAGCGGCGACTCCTGAGGAGATGGAGGCCTTTGCCAGCGCGGTGATGCTACACGTCGGCAGACTGAATGCGGCGCGCGGTTGGACGATGCAACTGCACCTGGGCCCGATCCGCAATAACAATAGCCGCCTTGCGCGCCAAATCGGTGCGGACGTTGGCTGCGATTCAATCGGCGATTGGCCCCAAGCGGAGAGCTTGTCTCGCTTTTTAGATCGTCTCGATGGTGAAGACGCGCTGCCGCGCACCGTGCTGTACAACGTCAATCCATCGGACAACTTCGTCTTTGGCACCATGAGCGGAAATTTCGCAGACGGGTCCATCGCAGGGAAGGTGCAGTTTGGCAGCGGCTGGTGGTTTCTCGATCAGAAAGAAGGCATGGAATGGCAGATCAATGCGCTGTCGAATCTGGGCCTGCTGTCCCGCTTCATCGGGATGCTGACAGATAGCCGCAGCTTCATGAGCTTCCCTCGGCACGAGTACTTCCGTCGCACGCTTTGCAATCTTTTGGGCAATGACCTGGAGGCAGGTCTGCTACCTGATGACATCGCCATGGTGGGTGGCATGGTGCGCAACATCTGTTACAGCAACTGCCGCAATTACCTGCGCCTTCCGGTCTCTTAATCGTTGGTGTCATGAAGTGGAGCGACTGGGTCAGCAAGGCGCGGAAGCTCCGCAGTGGCTATCATGATGGTAGTCTCCAGCGGGAGCTGATCCTGCGTTGGCGTGCCTGGACGGATCACCCCTTTGAACGGTGGGTGCGTGGCTACAAGCTGGAGCCCGCAGACGTCGGAAAGTACGGAGAGTGGATCTCTGCACGCTGGTTGCGGAGGCATGGCCGCAGTGTTTTGGCTACCAATTACAAAGGCATCCATCGCGGCGAAGTCGATATCGTCTGTCGTCACGGCCGCGTGCTGACGTTTGTGGAGGTGAAGACCCGCACCAGCACAGATCGAGGTCGCCCAGCAGATGCGGTTGATAAAGAAAAACAGCGGCTCATTCAACGCGGTGCGATTGATTGGATGCGGCAGCTTGGCTTTCCGAATGCACGTTTGCGCTTTGACATCGCGGAGGTCGTCTTGACGGAAGGCCAGCGGCCATCCTTCAACATCATCGAAAACGCCTTCGATTTCCCGGAAGGGGTTCTGGTCGGTCGCAGCGCCGCGCTCGGTCGTCAATAAATCCAAGGGAGCAAACGGTGCACACGCTTCTCATAATCCGCATATCCGCTGAACTTTTTGCGCAGCCATACCTCTTCGTGGCGTGCCTTGGCATCTAGAAAAAGGGTCATCACTGCGGCGACACCCAGTGCGGACCAACTCGCATGCCAGAGTCCCCAGCCGATGCCCAGCCAAATCAGACTGGCGTACAGGGGATGTCGCACAAAGCCATACACCCCGGTGGTGACGAGAGGTGCATCGGGCAAAGGGTGTGGAAAAATGGTGCGACCTGCGCCGAGCCCCCATACGCCCGCCAAGCCAAACCAAGCACCGAGGCAAAGGCACGCTCCTGCGATTATTTTACCGGAGCCACTGACTGCCCAATCTCCCTTGCAAAACCATCCAGTAGCGAGCGCTGCCAGCATCAGGATTGTTTGTGCGATCACCCAGCCGCCACCGCGTTCGATGAATGAGGTCTTTGGAGCCATGGATTTTGGAGAGTCTTCACGCATGAGCGAGCAACTGAATCACGTTAGCAACCCATGCAGCATCTGATCGAAGTCAAGCTCGCGGAGCTGAATCAGCTTTTCAACTCCATGGACCCCTCGCCCTTTCGGGAACGAGACCTCGACCCGCGTGCTGAGGAGTTCATCGTGGCCTGGGCGCAAGAGCACCCGCAACAGGCAGAGCTAAAATTGCTGATCCATCTCACCCGCCCCTATTCAGGTGGCGGCGATGCGACGCTGGCAGTGCAGATGGCGGTGAGGCACTACTTTGCTGATCTGGCGGGCCTAAAGTGGCGAGAGTTTCGTCGCCTCATGCGTGAAGGGCGCACCGCGATGCTCATCGGTGTTTGTTTTATCGCCCTTTGCCAACTAGGGGCCGGGCTGTTGGCCCCTGCATCGGAACCCTGGCATAGCATGGTCAGGGAGGGGCTCACGGTGGGAGGCTGGGTGGCGTTGTGGCGACCTTTGGAGATCTATCTCTATCTTTGGTGGCCCATCCTCAGGCTCAGACGCACCTATCTCCGTCTCGCTGCGATGGAGGTGGAAGTCATCCAGCCAGAGGCGTAACAAGATTGCCCAAAGACTGCCTTTGCCGACTTGCTGCTCCTGTGCTTTCTTACAGGCCCCCCACTTGTGAAAGCCTTCATCATTACCCTCCTCCTTCTCGGCGGTGCGTTCCTCGCATACGACCGCTTCCTCACCCCGCCTGAAAGCCGCATCGTCTTCAAGGAGCAAGGATCCAAAGCCGCGCCAGCCGCTGCGCCTGCGGGACCAATCGGTGACGTGGCACCGCTACAGGACACGATGAAGCCAACGGTGCCCAGCGCGTCAAAAGCCACCCCGGCGGAGGTGGTTGATCCCACTGCGTTCAAGGAGCCGCACATCGACTCAATGGAGACCTTGACGAAGAACTGGACCTTCATTCCGCGAACCGCATTTCCGCGACCAGTCAAACTCAGCACCGACGTGGAAGTGAAGATGAGCGTCGGAAGCTCTCGTTTGGCCGCAGGCAGTAGCGTCATCGCCATTGCCTTCGAAAACGGAACGCTTGTCGTGACTCCCACCGAAGGCTCAACGGCTCGCGGCCAAGTGCCGCTTGATGGCACGGACTTCAAAGCGCAAATCGCAGAAGGCTATGAGCGCTGGAAGACCTGGAAGCTCGACGCTGCGAAGAAGGCCTGGGAAGATCGCAAGCGTGCGACAGCCATGGCCAGTGCCAAGGCGGGTGTGGACATGAGCAACGCTGTCGCAGCGGGTGGCCAGCCAGTGCAGAACGCGGATGGCAGTTACAACCTCTTACTGGCCAGCATCCGTAGCGGCCAAGTGAATGACATCCGTCCTGAGAAGATCCGCAAATGGGGCAAGGCCTCTCAAGAAATGATCGAAGGCAAAGTGAGTTGGCTGGTCCTCGTCGATTACGAGTCCATGACTATCTTTGGCCCGATGGACACCCAAGCGCGTGCGACTGTTCAGGGCGGGAAAGTGGTCTCCTGGAACTACACCGGTTCCGGCGAAGAGGTGCCGTAACGGGTTCAGAATTTCAGGCTGGTCATGAGGTAAATGAAATCGGCATCGCTGCCGGCCCCTGTGTCGCTCAGATAGCTGCCTGCAAAGAAGTGAGAATAGCCCGCTGTGACGGTGAAGGTGCTGCACGCAGCATAGGAAACGAGTGCATCCATCTCACTGCCAGCATAGTTGCTGGCAGACCCCGTTTGATCGCGAACAGTGGTCTTCGCGTTGGCGCGGCGCCATGCGTCTGCGGTGTTGGCCAGCCAGAAGGAGTGCCAGTCAAGGCTGGTAGTGATTTTGGCTGAAGGCTTCGCGCTAACGTGCAGGGCTAGGTCGTGCAGGTTGCTCCAGGAAAAGATGTCCATCAGGCCGTAATGAAGATGATTGGTCGGATAGAGGTTCTGAAAGGCTCCTTCGTCTCCATCGATGGCATCCCCGTCACCACTGCCATAGCTGTATTCAAGGCCAAGTCGTGGCTTCCACTCTTGCTGCCAAGTATAGCCACCCTCGATGTAGCTGGCAAAAGCGGTCAAGTCCCTGCCGCCCGCCGTGCCTGCTTGCACGGCGAATTCCGCCTCATAGTCCCACCGACCCAGGGTGCCTGCTTTTGATTTGATGTGGGTGCCGAGTGTAATGAAGTGGTCGTCCCGGTTCGTGTCATCCAGATGGAGCGCATAGAATTCGGTATCCTGAATGCTGAGGGTCGGAATGTGCGCGTAGATGCCAGAGAACACCGCGTCCCAGTCGCTTTCATCGAAGCCATTGCGATCTGGCACCACCACGGAGGAGGCAAAGGCATCCACCCAGAGCCCGTCCTTGCTGCTCCAGCGAACTTTTGCCGCATCAAAGGTGCGAGACAGCGCGGTCCAGTCGAGCGGCCCAATCAGCCGTTGATCACCATAGAGCAGGACCTGACGGCCTGCCTTGAGAGACAAACCCTGGTCGGTTCCGACCTCAAGATAGGCCTGCCTGAGGTCGAAAGGATTGTCCCCCTCTGCGCCAAGCAATCCCGGGATGTCAGCGCGGTTGCTATCGATCTCCCGGCTATCCTGACCTTGAACATAAAGGGTGAGCCAGTCGATCGGCTTCAGTTGCAGGCTGATGCGGGCACGATTGAGAAACCACTCGTCATCATTGATGGTTCGAGTGCTGCTGTTAAAATCAAAATTGTTGTCGCGATATTCAAAGCGGCTCATGTCCTCGACGCCAAACACCACGCGCCCATCTGCAAACGACAGAGGATTGCTGGCGGTGGAATTTAGCGCTGGGACAGGTGCTTTGGCGGAGGGTGTGCCTGCTTGGAGATGCCAAGCAAAAGTCGTGACTACGGCAAGGGATAAGATTGTTTTCATGGTAGCTCATTCAGGGGTTAGTTAAGAGTCTGTGAGCTGCTTGCACGATGGGTTGGATGTCAGCTCCGAGCGCTTCCTCGCGGTGCACAACCTTACCGTTGGCATCAAGCAGTGCGATGAGGTTGGAGTGCGCAAAGAAGCCCTCGACACTTTGAAACTTGAAGTCCAATGCCACGGCGAGACGCCGGATCGTTTCGTCATCGGAGACGGCAAACGTCCATCGCTCTGGACTGAGCTTCTGGTCCCTCAACGTTGATTGCATTTTTGCAGGGGTATCGGTGGCGCTATCGAATGAGAAAAAGACAAAGCCCACTTTATCTGCATCCGGTCCCAACTCCTTCTCGATCCGCTTCATGTCGCCGATGATTCTTGGGCAAGCGAATTTGCAGGAGGTGAAGCCCATCGTGATGATGTGCGGCTTGCCGCGAAGCTGGCTCAGTTCGATCGCGTTGGACTGCTGACTCTGCCACTTGCCGGGTAAGTCATACACCGTTGCAAAGGGCGTCGTCGGGTTTGTTGCTCGCGCCTCACGGACTGATTTCGCCTCTCGGAATCCGAGACTTCCCACGCAGTAGTCGCCCTTGAGACTGCTGCGAAAGGCGTAGCGCATGAAGGCGGCATAATTGCTCACATCCGCCGCCTGTAGCGATCCCGCGCCGCAGAACAATTTGCGTTCAAGCGAACCATCCCCACGCGAGTCACCAACAACGAGGGTTGAATTAAAATCGTGCACCCACTCCCAGACGAGTCCATGCAGCCCACGGATGCCATGGAAATTAAGTGGCGCGGTTTGGACATTCTCCAGCGCGCTGGATGCTGGCTTAGCATACCATTCTAGCACCTGGCGCAAAAAGGCCTGGTCGCCGCTGGCATCCAGTTGAGTCGCATCTGCACGCGCCACGAATTCCCACTCGTCTTGAGTTGGAAGACGTTTTCCGTTGCTCTCACAATACGCTGCGGCGGCGAACCAGGACACATTGGTCACTGGTGCATCGCGGAGTTTTTCGTTGCCGAGTTCAAGATCTCCAGCCCAATGACTGAGGTAATTTGAGTCTGCCAGCGACCGTTGAATTTTTGAACGTCGCCATTCAGGGTGCTTGGTGACGAAGGCGAGGAACTGCGTATTGGTGACCTGAGTGCTGCTGATGAAGAATGGCTCCACCTCACGAGGCTTGGTCTCCTTTGCATAGAGAGGCTTGTAGCTGCCGCCAGGGATGGCGACCATGCCCGGCGGTGCCGGGGTTTCAGCTGCTGACAGTTGGATCACTGTCAGCGCCAGAAGTAGGAGGAGGAGTCTCATGAGCAGTATCATTGGGCACCTTGAGCAGGTCCGGCGGCGCGGACCTCTTTGACGAGTGCTGGGAGTACTTCGGTGCCGTTGTTCCCCCACTGGCTATAGACATAAGTCAGTACATTGGCGACCTGTTCATCGTTGAGGCCAAGCTGTGGCATGATGCTCTCGTACGTCTCTCCATTGACGGTCACTTTACCCTGTAATCCATGCAAGACAGTGCCGACGGCACGTTTTGGATCTGCGTTCAGATAGTCGGACTTCGCCAGCGGTGGGAATGCCTTTGGAATGCCTTGGCCTTCCGCCTGGTGGCAGGCCATGCAGATGGAAGTGAATACCACTTTACCCCGCGCGATTCGCTCTTCCTTGTTCGCGGCAGGTGGTGGCTGCGACGATGCTTGGGCAATGGATTGAATTGCGCTGCCTTCAAGCTGATAGATGCGGTCATCCTGCTTGCCGGAGTACACGACATGGTCTTCAGGACCGCTCACTTTGATCATGCCGACAGCGCCTTTGTTGAAGGCCCGAAAGATGGAGTGATCGACGAGGATGTAAGTGCCTGGCACATTCAGGCCGAATTCCACAATCGTCGATCCACCCGCTGGAATCAGCGTTGTCTGAACCTGATGCTGCACGGCGTTGGCACCGCCTTCCAAATAGACGGAGTCAAAGATTTCACCGATGACGTGGAAGGATGAAGTGAGATTTGGACCACCGTTACCAACAAACAGCCGCACTTTTTCGCCCACGTTTGCTGGCATGGCGTTATCCCCTGCAATGGCACCTACGGATCCGTTGAAGACGACGTAGTCCGGGGTTTCAGACAGCGCTTTTTCCATGTTAAATGGCTGCAAGCCAGCCTGTCCATAAGGCCCCTTTGTGTAGAACTCAGACTGCATGACGTAGTATTCCCTGTCCACCTTTGGCAGCCCGCCAATGGGCTCCACCAAGATGAGGCCATACATGCCGTTAGCGATATGCATTCCGACAGGGGCGGTGGCGCAGTGGTAAACAAAGAGGCCTGGATTCAGTGCCTTGAACGAGAAGACGGAAACGTGGCCTGGTGCCGTAAATGAAGACGCTGCTCCACCCCCTGGGCCGGTGACTGCGTGGAGGTCAATGTTGTGCGGCATCTTGCTGTCCGGACGGTTCATCAGATGGAACTCGACCTCATCGTTCTGGCGAATGCGGATGAACTTCCCTGGAACGCTGCCACCAAAAGTCCAGAAGGTGTAGTCAACACCGTCTGCCATCCGTTTGACAACTTCCTGGACCTCAAGCTTCACTGTCACCTTGGTGGGGTGATCTCGGGTAAGGGGCGGCGGAACGTTTGGCGCGTCCGTCAATGCAGCGTCCTCTGATCCTGAAACAGGCTTATCGGGGATTTTGGTTGGATCGCTAGACATCGCAGCCGCCTGCACCGTTGTCTGTTCCAAGTTCGGCTGTCTCTCTTCGCACTGAGTGAGGATGGCGAGAAGGCAGGCGGCCAGGATGAGTTTGCTATTGGGCTTCATGGTGTGTTGGGTTGAGACTTGTACTTAGCGTAGCGTTGGCGCTGTTCATCTGTGAGATTAGCAGGATCAAACCGTGGGTCGGGGATGCTGTTGATCTTGGCGTGAATGACATTGGCCATGTCTTCAGCACAGCGCTTGATGTGCGCTGCATTTTCACCCTCGAAAAGGTCATCGACGGTGGTGCGGAACATCGCGAGCCAGCGGTCAAACTTGTCCCGGCCCATATCGGTGAGCGGCACCAACTTCGCGTGCGCAACGAGAGGATTACCGACGAAGCCGCCACTGCGAAACATCACGGTCTCCCAGAAGGCATACATCTTCGGAAGATGAGCTTCCCAGTTCGTCCGCGCGACCTGATCGAAGATGTGACCGAGAATTTCGTCGGTTCGGACTCGATCATAAAAGGCGTTCACCAGTGTCTCGATCTCAGCGCGACCCGCGAGATCTGGTTTGTTGGCAGGGGATTCCGTAAACATGTATTACCAATGCAACTTTAAGCCTGAGAATGCTGTGCGGATGCTGGCAACGAGTGCGCGTTTGTTGATCACGCGAAGAAGCGACACGCCTGCGCTCCCTTCACTCTGGAGGAGACAAATCTACGCACCGCTGATCGCCGCGTCTACGGATTTGGTTTCATAGGGGGTGGCGGCGGAGTGCGCACATCGACGAGCAAAGCATCGACGGGCACGAGATGCCGGTAGATGAAGGCCTGCATCATGTCTTCGGCAG